>JAVHSF010000052.1:0-8612 GCA_036172035.1 Gallionella sp.
TTAGACGAATCGGCGGGATTCAAGCCGAGCAGGCCATCCACGGGTTGCAGGCTGTTATTCCAGCTGTAGGACTGTTCTACACGCCTGCGTGCTGCCAGTCCCAGATGGGTGTCCGGTTGTGTCAGTTGTTGGGCGATGTGCGAGATAAAACCCGCCGCGTTTTCTGCCAAAATCAGTTCATGGCGGGTATCGGCTGCGATGCCTTCCAGCGCTTGGGGCGAAACGATGACGGTTTTGGCCATGGACATGGCTTCCAGCACCTTGTTCTGGATGCCGCGCGCGATGCGCAACGGGGCTACCGAGATCGCGGCGTGGGCAAGATACGGGCGCACATCCGGAACGCTGCCGGTCACGAAAACGCCATCCCCCGCCAATGCCTGCACCTCGGCAGTTGGCCGCGAACCGACGATATAGAAGCACACATCGGCGAAGCGCGCGCGCACTGCCGGGAAGATTTCGCGGGCGAACCAGGTCACCGCGTCCACATTCGCCCAGTAATCCATCGCGCCGGTAAAAACCAGCACGCGCTGGTCGGTTGGATAGGGGGGGGCATAGTTCCTCTCTGAAGAAAAATACGCCAGGTTCACGCCGTTGTTGTAATAGCTGACGCGATTCGCGCACTCGGGTGCTTGCTGCCGGAATAGTTCAGCTTCGGCGCTTGAGACAAACGTCGTAGCATCGAAACTGCCGGCGATGTGGCGCTCATAATCCAGCAGCGTACGGGCTTCGCGGCGATACACCCAGTTCATCGGCCAGGCTTTGCGTTCGGCATATTGCCGCCATTTATCGGAATCAATGTCCACGAAATCCACGATGCGGCGCAACTGCGGATAGGGTTCGAGGTACTGTGCCATCGCCGACGAAAATGCCACGGTTTGCTGAACGGGACGCTCGGCAAGCAACTGGTCTACCCAGTCACGCATCTCGGTATTCCGGTAATACGCCAGGGTGAGCGGCTCGCCGCGCAGCAATCCAGTCAGACTGTGTAGCCTGGCGAGGCGCGGCTTCAGCGGCAACAGCTTGACACTGCCGGCTACCATGTCGGTGAGGGATTGAGCGTATTCCCAGTCGTCCGGGTCATCCACGAACGCCCCGAGATGCACCGTATAACGCTGCGACAGATGCTTGAGCAAATGATAGGAACGTATCTTGTCACCCTTGTTGGGTGGGTAGGGGATGCGGTGCGCGAGGAATAGCAGTTCTTTCATGGTTCAGTCTAACCCAGATTTTTCACGATATGCGGCCCCAGCGCATTGGCGACGGATATAGGCAGCTTGCGCCATAGCTGGATGAATAAGCGGTATTTTGGGTTGAGCGGGTTGTGTTCCGGGACGCTGGTGGCGTTGACCAGATAATATTCGTAGTGCAGCGGCGCAGGCTCGAAGCCCCAGTTTTTCTTGAAACTATAGGGACCCGTGCCGAGCTTGCTGCGTCCGTAGTCGAACAGACGGTAGCCGCGTTCGCAGCCTCTGCGCATCAATTCCCAGTATTTGAAGTCGTTGGCTGCCAGATGGCGCGCATCCTCGCTGTCTCCGGCGTGGTGCGGGAGGATTTCGTCCCTGAAATAGAAGGTCAGCACGCTGCTGATAGGACGGCCTTGATGCAGCACGGTCAGGATTTCACACTCCTTGCCGAACACCTCGCGCAATAATGCGAAATAACGTTTGGGCAGGGCGGGCGTGCCATGTCGTTTTACATTGTCGGCGAACAGCGCGAAGAAGCGTTCCACGCCGTCGTCGAGTTCGCTGGTCAGCCCGTTTTGGATGCCTTTGCGCACCATGGCACGCTGTTTGCGCGGGATGGCTTGCATGTTTTTTTCGACATCCGGGTCTAGCGCCTTGCGGAAAGCGAAGTACAAGTCATTGCTGGGCCAATCGCTGTGAAATGGTTTGAGCTGGCGGTATTCGAGGTGGCCGACATTCAGTTGGCGTGCCAGTGCTTGCGCATACTGATCCAGCGCGTCGCGTGCAGCCACATCGGTCGCTGCGATGCCGCAATAATCACAAAAAATGTTGGAGACCAGCGAATGACCGAACAGTCGGCTTTTGATTTCCGTTAGCGGCAAGACTCCGACAATGTTGTGGTCGCGTTCCGCCAGCAGGTAATGGGTAGGATGACCAAAGGCTTGTTCGATGACAGTTTTCCAGCCGGACTTATGGAAAAACGTGGCTGCCGGGCAGGACTGCACAAAAGCGTCCCATTTTTCACAGTCATCCGCATTCAGTGACCTGACTGTGATGCGGGGCGATGTATCGGAGGGTAGGGTGGTTGGGTTCATGATAGCTACTTTCGTACCTGGAATACTCGATCCATGCGACCCCATTGTAAGTCGCGCAGCAAGGCGCGCAATCTGGGTTCGGTGCGATCCAGATTTACGTAATGACGGAAGCGAGTCTTCAGGTTGATATTTTTTTGTACTGGCTGATCGGGGTCAAATTCCCAGGGGTGACAATAAAAAATACAGGGCTGGCGATCCACTCGATTGACGTGTTGCATCAGCCAGCGTGAAGCGGCGTAGGGCAGCAGACGGAAATAGCCGCCGCCGCTGGCCGGCAGATTGCACCCGAATAGCCTGGCTGTGGTAATGGGCAATTCTAGCAGGCCCTCACGGGGCTGGAATTTAAAACGGGGGGCATCCGGCATCCCGTAGTGGTCGTGCTGTATCGGGTAAATACTTGAACTATATAGGTATCCTGCCTCCTGCAAGCTATCCAGTGCCCACAGGTTATCTGTGCCGATAGAAAAGCTGGGTGCGCGGTAACCGATCACCGCTTGACCGCCAATGTTTTCCAGTAGTGCTTTGCTGCGGGTTATGTCTGCAAGAAAGGCTGCCGGAGTCTGTTCGGAGGCGCGCAAGTGATTGCAGCCGTGGCTTGCCAACTCATGTCCGTTGCTCACGATGTCGCGCACGAGTTGCGGGTAACGCTCGGCGATCCAGCCCAGTACGAAAAAAGTTGCCTGCACGTGTTGTTCGTCCAGCAGCGTAAAAATACGCGCCATGTTGCGCTCGACACGGCAGGGGTGAGTATCCCAACTGGCTGGGGAGATGTGCTTGGCGAAGGCGGAGACCTGGAAATAATCTTCCACATCTATGGTCATCGCGTTGCGTATTGCCGTTGCCTGGCCGGATGCTGGACAGTTTGCCGGGTCACTCATGGGGAACCGTTTCATTTTCCAGCCAGGAGCGGATTGTTTCGGCAATACGGGTCGCCGCATGACCGTCCCATAATTCCGGTATTCGGCCAGTTTTGCCGCCGTTTTTCATGATGTCGTCGAAGGCAAGCACAATTTTTTGCGGGTCATGGCCGACGACAGTGTTGCTGCCCTCCTCTACCGTGATGGGTCTTTCGGTGCTGTCGCGGAGTGTGATACAGGGTATGCCCAGCGCCGTCGTTTCTTCCTGGATGCCGCCCGAGTCCGTCAAAACGAGCCGGGCATGTTGCATCAGCCCCAATATTTCCAGATAACCCGCCGGAGGCAGTAGCAACATGCCGGGTGTGTCCAGCAGTCCACCCAGAGCGAATTTTTCTATCATGGTCAGTGTGCGCGGATGCACCGGAAAGATGATCGGTAGCCGGGTGCTGATTTTGCGCAGGGTTTCGAGCAGGCTGCGGAAAATGATCGGATCATCCACGTTGGAGGGCCGATGCAGTGTGAGTACGGCATAGCCCTCCGTGCCTTGCAAAAACGCTTCCTTACCGGCAGCCTTGAGTATCCCGGATGCCGGGACGGCTTGTTTCAGATTGCGTCGCAAGTTGTCTATCATGACATTTCCGACAAAGCGGATGCGGGATGCCGCGATCCCTTCCCGCAACAGGTTTTCCTCGCCGCTGCGCTCGGTGGTGAACAGCAGGTCGGCGATCTGGTCGGTCAAGATACGGTTGATTTCTTCCGGCATGGTGCGGTCGAAACTGCGCAGGCCTGCTTCGACGTGAATCACGGGTATGCCCTTTTTTGTTGCCACCAAGGCACAAGCCAGTGTTGAATTCACATCCCCCACTACCAGCACGGCGGAGGGTTGCGTTTCGTCCAGCGCGGGTTCAAACCGGCGCATGACTTCGGCTGTCTGCACGGCATGGCTGCCGCTGCCCACGCCAAGATTGATGTCGGGTTGCCGGATACCCAGCGCTTTGAAATACTGGTCATTCATTGCGGCATCATAGTGCTG
Organism: Gallionella sp.; assembly: GCA_036172035.1. Taxonomy (GTDB): domain Bacteria; phylum Pseudomonadota; class Gammaproteobacteria; order Burkholderiales; family Gallionellaceae; genus Gallionella. Next base: position 4,169 of record JAVHSF010000052.1, read on the forward strand.
GCCGGTATGTAGCAGCGTGATGGTTAGTTTGGGTTCGAGCTTATCCAGCGCCGCCATGATGGGGGCTATTTTCATGAAATTCGGGCGCGCTCCTACGACGCAAAGCAGACTGTGTCGGGTGGGTGTGTGGGTGGTCGGCATGTGTATTCCTAGTGTGTTCGTGTCCGGTAAAAAAATCTGCCGTTAAAGGTACAGAATGATGAAGGTTAGTTGTGCTACCTGGTTAGAATTGCATTAACAGTGTGGTGGTAAGCGCATTTTCCCGGGAATCACTGTTGGGCAGGGTTGAATTGTGCTGGTTGTGCAGTAAGTTGACGGAACAGCCCAAATCAGGTTGCAGCTTTGAGTTAATGCGCAGTTGGATAGTTTGGTCATGGCTGGTAATGTTTAGAGCGGGGAAGCTATTTTTTATATATCCCACCGTCAGGTTGGTCGAGGTGTAGGGGCTGATTTGATGAATCCATGAGGCATTCCCGCCCAGTTGTTTTGATTTGTTGCCCAATGCCAGGTTGGCGGCACCGAGCAACGCGAAGTTTTGTGCCTGCGAAGTCTGCGCATCGCGCGAGGAATCGAACAAGTTGAAATTTAGCGTGTTTCTGTGGCCAGTCATGGTCACAGATGCGGTCAAGCGTTTCTGTAAAAAAATCTGGTTGCTGAGGAAGTTGGTTGCACCCGCAAGTATTGGCGCGGGCATGCCTGCATTTGATTGAAACTGCGCCTGCGTGGTTGTCACATCTTCGTTGTAGTCTAGATTCCATAATGCTTTGCGGGAACGGTGTTTGGCATTGAGCGCAAAACTTTGCCCAAAAAATCTGTGTCCCACGCTGGCAGCTATATTCGTTCTTTGACTGGGTGTCCAGGTGAATCCGGTTGAATAATGTGAGCCGTTGGGAGGCCTGGCTGTCGAGACATAGTCAAATTTTTCATGGCCGGCACTCGCGTTAAGTGTAAAACGCGGGGTGATCCTATAACCCAGGTTGCCGGTATAAGCATCACTGTTGATGCTTTGCAGGGAGTTGCCATAGCCGGATTTTTGCTTGTTGTACCGCACGCCCCAGCGCAAAGTAGTGAATGAGTGTCCACTGTCCAAGTTTAATAAAATGCTGTCGATCTGGTTATTGGCCAGACCGGATGCGTTGGTGCTGACTACCCCGTGAGTGTAGCGTACTTCACTGTTGGCCCAACCCTGGAAGCGATGTCTTAGATAGGGACTGATGCTGAGACTTCTCACCTCGGTACGGTTGGCGGTAATGTTGAAGTTGTTAAGCGCCTGCGCCCCCAACGCGCTGGTGTTCTGCTGGCTGACAGAGGCGATGCCATCCAGAAAAAGCTGATCGTTGACCAGCTCTGTGTGCGCGTTAGTGTTCAGACTGTGTCTGGTGGAGTCGCTTTGTTTATTTTTTGCGTAAAACAGATTCTGCATTTGATAAACGGTGTTGAATGTCAGTTTGGGACCCGTGCCAGTCAGATTCAGGCCGGGGTTGATCTGGGTAATCAAATCGCTTTGCTCATTACCTCTTGGCGCATGCCTGACGTTATCGGAATAATTTTCGGTCAAACTTAAGCTGGGTTTGACCGTCCATTCTGCTGCGTCAACTGGTTGCGGAAGCAACAGCATGACAGCAGCGGGGCAAACAGCCGCAAAACGACTGTAGAGCAGACGTAACGCGGCGTGAGTCGTTGTATGATTCACGGGAAACCCCGGAAAACTGCGAGCCATGGAGCGTGTTTTACGCACACCGGAGGTGCGAACGGATCACGCGCCATGCTGGCAAGTTCATGGTTATACAGGTGATTCATGCAATGGACTTTAGTTGTAGTAACCGTAATAGGAACTGGATGTGGCTAATTTGGATTTGTTGTAGATTAATTTGATGTCACGGCATGACTCGATCTGCTGGAGTGCTTCCATGACTTGTTTTTGGGGCGTAATCTCGGATTCCACTACCACCACAACCTGTCCCATCTGGGTTGCCAACACGCGGGATTCGGTGGTTAACAGCAAGGGCGGGGAGTCGAATATGATGATGCGGTCATGGTAGCGACGTGATATATCGGTCAACAAGTTGCTCATGCTCTGGCTTGCCAGCAGTTCGGTGGAACGTTGGCTTTTCCTTCCTGCCAGAAGCACGGAGAGCTTTTCGATATTGGTTCTCATAATGACATCGGTTAAATCCACGTTGTCGTTGAGCAGGACATCCATCAGACCCTTCTCTGATTTTATGCCCAGATGGCGAGGGATTGAGGGGCGTGCCACATCGGCATCAATCAGCAATACGGTATGATCCATTTCCATCGCGATGCTCATCGCCAGGTTGATAGCGCAAAAGGTTTTCCCTTCTCCCGCAAGCGCGCTGGTTACCATGATCAGATTGCTATTGCGGGCATGTCCTTCGGTTCGATTGAAGGCATCTTGAATCAAAGGTCGCTTGATGATGCGAAATTCCTCGGCAATGCGACTTTTTTCATCGTAACGAGTGATTACTCCCAACTCCTGAAGTCTGTTGAGGTCTATGGTTGCCTGACGTGAATTCCCTGCTTCCGGGATACTTTCTGGCGAGACCAGGTCGGCTGCTGTAACGCGCTCGGGATCGTCAAAGTGTTCCGTATTCGTTGAGGAATCTGGCCGAGTGGCCTCGGTAAGATTTATTTGCCCCACATCCTTGTCAACGGTCTGATTGGCAATGATGCTTTTTTCCGCATGCGCCAGTTCGCTTGCCGATTTTTCCCTGTTACTCACGCTATCTCCCTTCTGTATCCGATTTTAGTTTGTTTTTTGAAGATTTACGCATGTTCGCGTGTGTGACTGTTCAGGCTTTAAGTTTATGTTTAAAAACTAAAATATATTGTTTTCATCAGGGTTTTGGCTAATACCAGACCATACAAGACCAGCAAAGCCAGGAGCGAGAGAGCGAAAGCATAAAGATGTTTTTTATGTTTGATTTTTTCCTGGTCAGTCCATATTTTAGAGACTTCTCCTAGCACCGGTAATCCGGTCATTTCGCGAAGATCGCCCTGGCTATGGAAGGCGGGACGTATCTGATTCATTACGAACGCAACTCCCAGGCCGCTTGCCAATGCGGCTAAAAAAACCAGTGAAAATAGTCTTAAACGATTGGGGCTGGTAGGAACCAGTGGTGTTGTCGGCGGATCAATTATTCTGAACGTCATTAATTCGGAGGTGTCACTCAGGCTGTCTGACATTTTTGCGGTTTCGCGGCGTTCGACCAGTTTTTCATAATTTTTCCTGTACACGTCATAGTCGCGATTCAGCTGCGACAGGTTGGCTTCCATTTCAAGTATGGCATTGCTCGCAGATTCAAGGGAATCATGGCGTCGTGTATATTCCGCCACGCGAGCCTTCAAGGCGGCAACGCTTGAGTCTGCCTGCGACAGGTCTACGTTGAGTTGTTGTAGCATGGGGCTGTAATTTTTGCCGGGGTCGCGGTTTTTTCTGGGTAGCTTGGCTTCCGCCAGTTTCCTTTCTTCAAGCCTGGTAATCAAGCGCTTGCTGCTGATAATGTCCGGATGCAGTTCTGTATAGTGCAGGCGCATCGTATCCAGGTTTTTGTTCAGGTTCTCGATTTGTGCGTCAATTTCCGGATTATCCGCAGAACTGGGGTCACCATCTGTCACGAGCGTTGGCTCATTTCCAGTGATTTGTTTTTTGAGCATATCGCGCGACTGTTCTGCTTCCGTGAGTTCCAGTTTGGACTTGTCCAGTTGCTCTGCAACACTCTGCATTTGCGCCGCATAGTCAGCACCCTCGCCTGGAAGGATGGTTAAGTTTTTTCGCCTGAATTCCTTTAGGGCGGTTTCCGCCGCAATCAGTTTTTCTTCATAATCGCGAATTTGCTCATCAATAAAATTGATGGCAGTGGCACTGTCCTTCTTTTTGTTACCGATACTGCCTTCAACAAAAATGGTCAGGAGTGCCTGAACAATGTCCTTGGCAATTTTTGGGTTCTCGTTGTTGCTGGAGATGATATACAGGTCGTTACGTCCGGTTGATTCTATCTTGATGCTGTTGGTCACGGCATCAATGAGCATCTCGTGATCCTTGATGGTGTTCGTTTTGATATCCAGGTCAACCATGCGCATGACTCGTTCAACATTGGGGCGGCTGAACAGGGTGCGGCTCATGATGGAGACCTGTTGTTCCACGTTGGGCGACATTGCCATACCAGCCATCAGCGGCCTTAATATGCTCTGAGTATCAACGTAAATTCTCGCGGATGACTCGTAAGTGTCAGGTATCTTGTAGACAATAACCCACCCCGTTATTGCGATGAGCCAGGCAATGACTACCGCCTGCCAGCGATATTTCCATGCCCCTTTCAAGTGCTTGGTCAGTTGGGTTATCAGTTCATCCATCTCGTTACTCTTTCACAATTAAGAATGATTTGCGGTGTTTGGGTCGCATCTATCTGTACGTCGGTAACTA
>JAVHSF010000053.1:0-6882 GCA_036172035.1 Gallionella sp.
TCATCGCTTCGTCAATCGCCAGACGTCCGGCGGTATCCACGATCAGCACATCGTGATAATGGCGGCGGGCGTAGTCCAGTGCGGCAGTGGCGATGTCACGGGGTTTCTGGCTGATGTCGGAGGCGAAGAAATCAATTTCGAGCTGTTTGGCCAGCGTGCGCAACTGCTCGATCGCCGCCGGGCGGTAAACGTCACAACTGACCAGCAGCACTTTTTTCTTGTGCTGGTCGTGTAGCAGCTTGGCGAGTTTGCCGCAGGTGGTGGTTTTACCCGCACCTTGCAGCCCGGCCATTAGAATGACGGCGGGCGGGGTGGCGGCGAGATTCAACGCATCGTTGTGTTCGCCCATCAGCTTGGTGAGTTCGCGGTGTACGATGCCGATGAATGCCTGTCCGGGGTTCAGGTTGCCGATGACCTCCTGACCCATCGCGGCCTGTTTGACCTGTGCAGCGAACTCCTTGACGACCGGCAGTGCGACATCGGCTTCCAGCAGCGCCATGCGCACTTCGCGCAAAGCATCCTGGATGTTGCTTTCGGTGAGTCGAGCCTGACCGCGCAGGTTTTTAATGACACCGGAAAGGCGTTGCGTCAAATTGTCCAGCATATCCGTCCTTATAGGTAAACGATACAAATGATGTAGAATCCGCGAAGTCTAAAACATCCTGACAGAAAATGCCTAATCTTCTCCTCTCATTCATTGCATTTGTTGCTTACGCGCTCTTGTCCGTTTACTTCTGGCGCGCGCATGGGCGTGGCGAAGGCGATACGCTGGCGCGTGGCAAAATCGGTCATCTGCTTCTGATACCGATCATTTTGCATGGTTATTTGCTTGCGGAGGGTGTTTTCGCCGGAGGCGGGTTCGACCTCGGCGTGTTCACAGCCTTGTCGTTGATCGTCTGGCTGACCCTCGTGGTTTACTGGGTGGTGCGCTTTTTCTATCCGATAGGCGGGTTGCAGGCGCTGGTGTTGCCGCTGGCGGCTGTCACGCTGTTGCTGCCGGGCGTGTTTCCCGCCGAACATCAGCTGGCGCATACCGATTTGCTGGCTTTCAGGCTGCACATCGGTATGGCCATGCTGGCCTACAGCCTGTTTACCATCGCCATGTTGCACGCGGTGCTGATTTCGCAAGTCGAAAAGCGCTTGCGCAGCGCGACTTTGCCACGTGTGCTGCGGGGGTTGCCGCCGTTGTTGACCATGGAAAATCTGCTGTTTCGCATGATAGGAATCGGTTTCGTATTGCTCACCCTGACGCTGCTGTCGGGCGCATTTTTCTCCGAGGAAATTTTCGGCACGGCCTGGCAGTTCAACCACAAAGTGCTGTTCGGTTTTATTTCGTGGGGGGTGTTTGCCGTGTTGTTGTGGGGACACAGGTTTTACGGTTGGCGCGGGCGTATCGCCGTGCGCTGGACGGTTGCAGGATTCCTGTTTTTGTTGATGGCTTACCTCGGCAGCAAGTTCGTTCTGGAACTCTTGCTGCATCGTTAAGTAAACCTTGATTTATTCGTCATTCCGGCGTAGGCCGGAATCCAGCGCCTTGATTAAAAAAGGTTTCCGCAAAAGTGGAAACGACAAGCTCGAATAAATCAGCGTTTTCTTAATCTCTTCCCATCTCCAATATCAAGGGGCAGGATCAAGGCGCTTGCTATCAATGGGGCATCTGTCGTAGAATGCGCGCCCTTTTGTGACATCTGGGCGCGGTTTCCTGTTCGCGAAACGGGTGCAAGCCCGGCGAAATGAAGTGGTGTAACTCCTTGGTGTTGCGGGAATGGCAGTTGTTATCAGGCTGGGTATGACCCCGCACTCTGTGCATATGCCTTTACAGGCTAATAATTTAGATAGGTTTCTTATGGTTATCATTCGTCTTTCCCGTGGCGGTTCCAAGAATCGTCCCTTCAACAACGTCGTCGTCGCTGATTCACGCAATCGTCGCGATGGTCGTTTTATTGAACGCGTTGGTTTCTACAACCCTGTCGCTAACGACAAGCAGGAATCGTTGCGCCTGAATCTTGAACGTGTGGCATTTTGGCAAAGCAAGGGCGCGCAGTTGAGCGACGCAGTTGCCAAGCTGGTTAAGCGTGCCGGTGCACAAGCAACTGCAGCCTGATAACTCCGAACCCATGGTTATCATGGGGCGCGTGGCATCCGCTTTCGGCATACGCGGTTGGCTAAAAATCCAGCCGTTCAGCGAATATGTGGACAGCTTGCTGGATTACCAAACCTGGTACGTCGGGCATGAAGGCGGCCCGTGGCGTGCAGTGGAAGTTGTTCAGTGTGAGGCGCATGACAGAACGCTGGCCGCGCAGTTTCCGGATTGTCACGACCGTAACGCCGCCGAGAAGCTGAAGGGTTTGTTGATCGCCGTGCCGCGCAGCAGCTTGCCGACGCAGCAGGAAGGCGAATACTACTGGTCAGATTTGATTGGTCTTGCCGTGGTCAATGAAGCGGGCGAGTCTTTCGGGACAGTGGCAGAACTGATGGAAACCGGCGCGAATGATGTGCTGGTGGTACGCGGGACAGGAACTGATATATTGATTCCGTTCCTGACCAACGTTATCAAGCAAGTGGATACGGTTGGCAAGGTTATACGCGTGGATTGGACGACCGATTACTAAGCCATGATCTTCGATGTCATCACGTTGTTTCCGGAGATGTTTGATGCGCTGACGCAGTGCGGCATCACGCGTCGCGCGGCTGAACAGGGGCGCTATGTCCTCAAGACCTGGAACCCGCGCGATTTCACCACGGACAATCACCGCACGGTAGATGACCGCCCTTATGGTGGAGGGCCTGGCATGGTAATGCTGGGCGACCCCCTGGCTGCTGCGATTGATGCGGCGAAACAGCGTCAGGCCGCAAGCGGCGTGGCAAAGAGCCGTGTGGTGTATCTGTCGCCACAAGGCCGTTTGCTGACTCACTCGCTAGTCAAGGAAATCGTGGCGCAACCGGAACAGGGATTGATCCTGCTGACGGGGCGGTATGAAGGGATAGATGAACGCCTGATCCGCCAGAGGGTGGATCAGGAAATATCCATCGGCGACTATGTGTTGTCCGGTGGTGAGCTGGCGGCGATGGTGTTAATGGACAGTCTGGTGCGGCAATTGCCTGGTGTGTTGGGTGATGCCGAATCGGCGGAGCAGGATTCGTTCGTGCAGGGTTTGCTGGATTGTCCGCACTATACGCGCCCGGAAATGTTTAATGGTGAAGCCGTGCCCCCGGTGTTGTTGTCTGGCAATCATGCCGACATACAGCGTTGGCGGCTTCAGCAGTCGTTGGGCAGGACGTGGTTGCGCAGGCCGGATTTGTTGGCCCGTCGTGATTTGACAAAAGAGGAGTCTGGTCTTCTGGCACAGTTCCAGAAGGAACAAGACCCGATAATCAAGGAGTAACAAAAGTGAATTTGATCGCAATACTTGAACAAGAAGAAATCGCCCGCCTGGGCAAGAATATCCCCGACTTCTCCGCCGGAGATACCGTCGTGGTCAGCGTGAACGTGGTCGAAGGCGAGCGCAAGCGTCTTCAGGCTTTTGAAGGCGTGGTCATCGCCAAGCGCAATCGCGGTTTGAACTCCGGTTTTATCGTGCGCAAGATTTCCGCCGGTGAAGGTGTGGAACGTACCTTCCAGACTTACTCTCCCGTGATCGCGTCAATCGAAGTGAAGCGTCGCGGCGATGTGCGTCGTGCCAAGCTGTACTACTTGCGTGAGCGTTCAGGCAAGTCGGCACGTATCAAGGAAAAATTGCCAGCACGCAAAGTAAAGAACGTAGCAGCTGCGTAACTCAGCTATAGGTTCACAAAAACGGGAGCTTTAGGCTCCCGTTTTTTATTTCCGCTATTATGCCGACATGAACTATCAGGCAAAACTTTCCGTCCCGTTTGGCATCATTGGCATCCGTTGTGAAGGCGGTGCCTTGTGCGGCATTGATTTTCTGCCGCCTGAATCACCCCCACAGCAACCGACGGGCGCATTTGCCGAACAGGTTAGCGCGCAGATTGAACGCTATTTTATTGATTGTGAATCAATAGTTAGCTTGCCGCTGCGGCTGCTTGGTACGCCTTACCAGCATCGTGTCTGGCAAGCCATCGCCGCCATTCCGTGCGGCAAAACGCTCAGTTATGGTGAGCTGGCAAGTGAACTGCATTCCAGCGCGCAAGCGGTTGGTCAAGCCTGCGGCGCGAACCCGATTCCCATCGTCATCCCCTGCCATCGCGTGGTGAGCCAGTCTGGTCTCGGCGGCTTCATGAAACAGGGCAGCGGTGCGGCGCTAGACATAAAACGCTGGCTGCTGGCATATGAAAATGCACCATGACTAACGCCGAACTGCTCGACGAATTCAGCGACAAGCTGTGGCTGGAGGACGGCTTGTCGCGCAACACGCTGGAAAGCTATCGGCGCGATTTGAACAAGTTCGCGGCGTGGCTGGCAGCGCAGCGCGGCGCGACTCTGTTGCAAGCCACGCAGGGCGATATACAAGGCTATCTCGCCCATCTGTTCGTGGTGCAGAAAGCGCGTGCCAGCTCCACCGGCAGAAATATTTCCAGTCTCAAGCGTTTGTTCCGTTATCTGCTCAGGCAAGGCAAGCTGGAGGTTGACCCCACTTTGCAAATTGACACGCCCAAACTGCCGCGCAATCTGCCCAGGACACTGACCGAAGCGGATGTCGAATTGCTGCTGTCAGCTCCCGATGAGCAAACTCCGTTAGGCCTGCGCGACCGCACCATGTTTGAAGTGCTGTATGCCACCGGCCTGCGCGTTTCGGAACTGGTGAGTCTGCGCGTCAGTCAGGTGAGCATGGACATGGGCGTGGTGCGGGTGATGGGCAAGGGCAACAAGGAGCGCCTCGTGCCGCTGGGCGAAGTGGCGCTGGACTGGCTGCGGCTTTATCTCTCTGACGGGCGCGGCGTGTTGCTGTCCGGACAGGTAAGCGACGACCTGTTCGTCACCCATCGGGGCGGTGGCATGACCCGCCAGATGTTCTGGTATTTGATCAAGAAACACGCCAAATATGGCGGACTGAATAAGCCCCTGTCACCGCACACCCTGCGCCACGCCTTCGCCACCCATTTGCTGAATCACGGCGCGGATCTGCGCGTGGTGCAGATGCTGCTGGGACATGCCGATATTTCCACCACGCAGATTTACACCCATGTGGCGCGTGAGAGGCTCAAGCAGTTGCACGCCAAACATCATCCGAGAGGGTAGGTTTGTTGGGGCTATGTCGCAATTAACGCTGGAAATGCAGAGATTATGGGCAATGCGCATCTGGATACTTACCGTGCGGTGAAGATAGCCTGGATGCCGGTACAACGCCATGTCCGTATCGTTCAACCATGCAACTTTAACGCCATCCACAATTCACCCACCCGAATAGGTTAAACTTACCGCTGGTTATCGAGGCAGGTACATGAGCGAATTATTCATCTCCGAATCCCGCGCACGGCTGCGCACGTTGCTGGCGGCAGGCTATGCGCTGTTCATCGCCTATGTCAGTCTGTCGCCGTTTTCCGGCTGGCGCGAGCAGGGGCTGCGTTTTGTGGAAGTGTTGCAGATGCCGCTGATGACGGGGTTCACGATGTTTGACGCGGCGGTCAACGTGCTGGCTTATATTCCTTTCGGTTTCATGGTCGGGCTGGCCTTGCGTTCGCGTTTTGGCATCTGGGTGAGCTTGCTGCTGGCGGTTCTTGTCGGCTTGGCTTTGTCGGGGTGCATGGAATATCTGCAAATGTATTTGCCTGCGCGCAGCAGCACCAGCATTGATTTGCTGACCAATACGTTTGGCACGCTGATGGGCGCTCTGTTGGCGGTCAGCATCGCATCGTGGAGCTGGTTTCGCCTGAGGTTGATGCGCTGGCGCAGCAATCGCTTTTGTCACGGCAGGGAGATGGATTTTGGTCTGGCTTTGCTGATGCTATGGGTATTCGGGCAAATCAATCCTTCTCTGCCTATGCTGGGCAATGTCTTTATCAGCGAGGGCGTGCGCCAGCCTTTTGTCGCGCCGCCGCTGGCGTTGTTTGACTGGTGGGAAAGTATGGTGGTCGCGCTGAATCTGTTGATGCCGGGGGTGTTGTTGATGACGCTGTTGCGCGTGCGTGGCAAGACGGTGTCAGCCCTGTTGATGGTGCTGGCGATGGTGGCAGCGGTCAAGTTTATCTCGGCCGCGCTCTTGCTCAAATCGTGGGCTTTGTTATTGTGGATCAATGGAGAAGCGATGCTGGGTCTGGTGTTGGGCATGGTGCTGTTGTTCGGCATCATGCGTTTCTCGCTGGAGGAAGTGATCCGTTTCGGTGCGCTGGTAGCGTTAAGTTACTTTGTTTTGGTGAATTTTGTGGTGGATGGCAATACGCCTGCCGCCGCCATGACCATCTACCATTGGCGCTACGGTCATTTGCTCAACTATAACGGCCTGGCGCAGACTATCAGCATTATTTTTCCGCTGCTGTTGCTATTCCATTTGTGGCGGCTACGGGATGTATAAATTAACAATAAATTCATGGTGTTATCTATGAGCTATTACGACAGGCATGTATTTTTTTGTACCAATCAGCGTGCGGACGGCAGCGCCTGCTGCAATAATCACGGCGCGCAAAAAATGCGCGATTACGTCAAGGACAAAGTCAAACAACTGGGGCTGTCCACCGGGGAAAACCGCATCCGCATCAATTCCGCCGGATGTATGGATCGCTGCGACGAGGGACCCGTTATCGTGGTTTATCCCGAAGGCATCTGGTACACCTATGTGGACGAAAGCGATCTGGACGAGATTATCGAACAACATCTCAAAAACGGTCGCATTGTCGAGCGGCTCAAAATTTAATCATGGCGACGCAACGCAAAATTAGTTTTACGGGGCCTGCAGGCTTGCTGGAAGGCAGCCTGCACCTGCC
>JAVHSF010000053.1:6982-8554 GCA_036172035.1 Gallionella sp.
CGGCGCGCCGCAGGCGATTGCCGTGGTGGCGCACCCGCTGCCCATCATGGGCGGCACGATGGACAATAAAATCGTCACCACGCTGACCCGCGCCTTTGTCGAACTGGGTTATGCCACGCTACGCTTCAACTTTCGCGGCGTGGGCGGGAGTGCGGGTCACTACGACGAGGGCAATGGTGAGACGCTGGACGCGATCGCGGCAGCGGACTACTTGCGCGGCGAATTTCCCGGTTTGCCGCTGATTACGGCGGGTTTCTCCTTCGGCGGTTACGTGCAGGCGCGCGCGGCAGAATACCTGCACCCGCAACAAATGGTGCTGGTCGCCCCGGCGGTGGGGCGTTTCGCCATGCCTGACGTACCCGCCAACACCGTGCTGGTACACGGCGATGTGGACGAGGTGGTGGAGTTGCACGAGCTGCTGCAATGGGCGCGACCGCAACAGTTATCGGTCACGGTGGTCGCCGGGGCGGGACACTTTTTCCACGGTCGCCTGATTCAGCTCAGGCAAATCGTATTGCAGCAATTAAGGGGGCAGCATTGAAAGGCGGCGTGGCAGATGAGGTATTGAGCGCGCAGGATTTGCGCAAATGCTACGGCGATCAGGTGGTGGTGGATGGGCTGAACCTGTCCATCCGGCGCGGTACATGCTTCGGTTTGCTGGGGCCTAACGGTGCCGGTAAGACCACCACCATGCGGATGTTGCTTGGCCTGATTGCACCGGATGCGGGAGAAATCCGGCTGCTCGGTCACGTCATTCCGGGCGAGGCCAGGGAAGCACGTTTGCGGGTCGGGGTCGTGCCGCAGATGGACAACCTCGACCCCGACTTTACTGTGGCAGAAAACTTGCTGGTGTATGGCCGCTACTTCGGCATGACAAATGCCGAGATCGAGGCGCGATTGCCCGAACTGCTGGAATTTGCCAATCTCAGCCACAAGGCGGATGTCAAAGTGCCGACGCTGTCGGGCGGCATGAAGCGGCGGCTGACGCTGGCGCGCGCGCTGGTCAACGATCCCGAGGTGATCTTTCTCGACGAACCGACCACGGGGCTGGATCCTCAGGCGCGCCACCTGATCTGGCAACGCCTGCGCGAACTCACGCAGCAAGGCAAGACGCTGCTGTTGACCACGCATTTCATGGATGAAGCCGAACGGCTTTGCCATCGTCTGGCGGTGATGGACAACGGACGCCTCATCAGCCAGGGTTCGCCGCGCGAATTGATCGCCGACAATATCGAACCGGAAGTGGTCGAGGTGTTCGGTGAGCAGGCCGCCAACTGGGCTGAACAGCACGCCTCCGCCCATGCCGAACGCTTTGAAATCAGCGGCGAATCGGTTTTTTGTTATGTCAAGGACGCGCAGCCGTTGTTGCTCGAATTGCAACAGCATCCAGAGTTGCGCTATGTACATCGCCCGGCCAATCTGGAAGATGTATTTCTCAAGCTGACGGGGCGGGAGATGCGCGAATAAAGTGGGCGAACAAAGAGGTAAATTATGATTTGCAGTAACCATACAGATGCGCGCACTTGTCTGCGTGAACCGATTGCAGTAATTGATGATGCGGCACGTTTTTTA
>JAVHSF010000054.1:0-1812 GCA_036172035.1 Gallionella sp.
TCCATCACCCTGGATCGCGAAGTCGCGCACCTCAAGGACGACCTGATGCCGCGTTACGCCAGCATGATCTACAACGGCTACTGGTGGGCACCGGAACGCATCGCCCTGCAAACCCTGATAGACCAAACCCAGAAAACCGTCAACGGCTGGGTGCGCGTGAAGCTGTACAAGGGCAATGTGATCGTGGTGGGGCGCGACTCCAAAACGGACTCGCTGTTCGACCCCGAGATCGCCACCTTCGAAGACGACAAAGGTGCCTACGACCAGAAGGATGCGACCGGTTTCATCAAACTGAACGCGCTGCGCCTGCGTATCGCAGCGAAACTGCACAATCGCAAATAGGAAATGTGGCATGGACATCAACGCATCCATCATTGACCAACGCCTGGCAGGTGTGCAGGATGAAATTCGCGCGCAAGCAGCTGACGAGTTGAACATGCGCAATGATGAAAGCAAATTAAAGTCTTTAGCCTTTGTTTATCTGTGTGTAAAAACCATGTTGGATTTAGACGCGGATGCTGCGTTTGATTGTCTGACTGAAGGTGGGGGTGATTTTGGCGTGGATGCCATGCATCTTACCGAAGAAATTGATGGTGAATTTTCCGTTACCTTGTTTCAGGCTAAATACAAAACCAAACTCGATGGCGATGCTGAGTTTGGCGAAAAGGCAATCAACACCATGCTTAACGCCATTCGCCACATTTTTGATCCATCCGCCGAACTAGGCACGATCAATGCACGCTTACTCACTAAAGTTGAAACCGCTCGCTCCATGATTCGTGATGGTTATATTCCGCGTGTACGCGCCATTGCTTGCAACAATGGTGGCAAGTGGAACGCCAATGCGCAGGCGGCAATCGAGCGTGCCGGATTTGGCGAACAGGTCAGTTGGGAGCATGTCAATCACGATGTGCTGATTAACATCCTGCAAAAAATCAAACCCGTTGATGAAACTTTGCGGCTCGCGGGCAAGGCAATAATCGAGGACATGAATTTCAGCCGAGTGTGCATAGGTCGCATCCCTGTTAGTGAAGTTGCCGCCTTGATGAAAACGCATGGCGAAAAATTGCTGCAACGCAACATCCGCAGTTATTTGGGATTACATGGCAACCGCGTAAATGAAGGTATTCGTGCCACCTTGCAATCTGACAACCCATCTAACTTTTATTTTTTTAACAATGGGTTAACACTGGTTTGTAACGATTTTTCTTATAACGCGCTGCAAGGTAGTGATTACCAAATCAAGGTGGAAAATCTGCAAATCGTCAATGGCGGACAGACTTGCATGACCATCTTCAAAACACTGGAAGAAATGTCCACCCAAGGCAAACCCATGCCTGAGTCTGCATTTGTGTTGGTGAGAATATACAAACTGCCCAAAGACAGTGAAGACATGGTGTTACAAATTACCCATGCCACCAACAGCCAAAATCCAGTTGATTTGAAAGACCTGAAATCTAACGACGAGAAACAACAACGCTTGCAAAACAGTATTGAAGAACTTGGCTTTAACTACCGCCGCAAACGCATAGATACGCCTTTAAGAACCAGCGACATCACCTCAGGCGTTGCCGCCGAAGCAATTTTATCGGTGTGGAGAACCGCGCCACACCAGGCAAAATTTTTAACCCGCGAACATTTTGGCAAGTTGTATGACACGATTTTCAGTGACTCGCTCAATGGTGCACAAACTGTCATAGCCGTGCTGCTCTACCGCATTGCAGAAAATCGCCGCAAACGCCCTGCCGCAAACGACCCTGTTTTTGTGCGCTATGCCTCGTGTTTTATCGCGATGCAAATGGGTAAACATTT
>JAVHSF010000055.1:0-8527 GCA_036172035.1 Gallionella sp.
AAGTCCGACAGACTCCTAGTGAGTGCCGGGAGACAAAATGGTGGGAAGCGGGTTTTTCGATGTTTCGGGATAGTCCTTGCTGTAGTGCAGGCCGCGACTTTCGTGACGTGATAACGCACTTTGCACGATCAAATCCGCGTTGGTAACCAGATTGCGCAGTTCCAGCAAGTCTGAACTGATGTGAAAATGTGAATAGTATTCATCAATCTCGCTTTGCAGCAGATGTATCCGATGCTGTGCGCGTTGCAGGCGTTTGTTGGTGCGCACGATACCTACATAGTCCCACATGAAATGGCGCAGTTCCGCCCAGTTGTGCGAGATGACAATCTCTTCGTCGGCATCCGTTACCTGGCTGTCGTCCCATGCGGGAAGATCGGGCATTGTTTGATTTTTTTTGCCAAGAATATCCATTGCTGCAGCATCGGCAAATACCAGACATTCGAGCAGAGAGTTGCTGGCGAGGCGATTCGCACCATGCAAACCGCTATAAGCGGTTTCGCCTATGGCATAAAGATTCTGCACATCAGTTTGCGCGTGAGAGTCGGAGACGATGCCGCCGCAGGTATAGTGCGCTGCCGGGACGACCGGGATCGGTTCTTTGCTAATGTTGATTCCCAGGCTGAGGCAGCGCGCGAAAATGTTCGGAAAGTGTTCTTGCAGGAATTCAACTGACTGATGCGAAATATCCAGATAGACGCAGTCCAGCCCCCCTTTTTTCATTTCATAATCAATCGCTCTTGCCACAATGTCGCGGGGTGCCAATTCGGCGCGCGCATCGTGTTTTGGCATGAATCGCGTGCCGTCAGGCAGCTTTAAAATGCCACCTTCACCACGTACCGCCTCGCTGATTAAAAAGGATTTGGCCTGTTGGTGGTATAGGCAGGTGGGGTGAAACTGGATAAATTCCATGTTGGCCACACGGCAGCCGGCACGCCAGGCCATGGCGATACCATCGCCCGTTGAAGTATCCGGATTGGTGGTGTAAAGGTATACCTTGCCGCTGCCTCCTGTGGCGAGGACTGTATTTTGTGCCGCGATAGTGATGATTTCATCGGTGGCATTATTCAGCGCATATGCGCCATAGCAGCGATTGTCAGCCATCCCCAGTTTCTTGCCAGTGATTAAATCAACCGAAATATAGTTTTCCAATACCGTGATATTGGGATGTTGCAGCACTTTTTGTGAGAGAGTTTGCTGAACTGCGCGCCCCGTCGCATCGGCGGCATGTATGATGCGGCGTCTGCTATGCCCCCCTTCGCGCGTCAGGTGATAACCGATGTTGCTGGCAGTGTCCCGAGTGAAGGGTACGCCTTGATCAATCAGCCAGTCTATGGCTTGCTTGCCGTGTTCCACGACATAACGCGTGGCGGTCGGGTCACATAAGCCTGCACCGGCGATTAGCGTGTCATTGTAATGTTCGTTTGCAGTATCTTCACCCGACAAGACAGCGGCGATGCCGCCTTGCGCCCAACTGCTGGCACCGTCCAGCAGGGCTTTTTTGGTGATTAAACCTATCCGTTGATGATCGGCGAGTTTGAGCGCCAGTGTGAGTCCGGCAAGACCACTGCCGATAATGAGCGTGTCGAATTGTAGCAATTAGATTCCTAATGTGTTCGTTTCAATGTTGCGACTATAGCAAAACTGCCGTAACTGGGGAGTCAATTTAACGGTCGAATGACAATTCAGTGCGTCAATGTAGTCCAGTCTGGCTGACGAGCAGAGCTACTAGCGGTTATACTGCGCGCCGCAGTAGTTTTTGTACAATCAAAATAATCAATGGAATCATAAGGGATGGTAGATCGGGATGTTGATCAGCAGCTGGTAGAGCGCGTGCAGCGGGGGGATAAACGCGCCTTTGATTTGCTGGTTACGAAATATCAGAGAAAACTTGGGCGTTTGATTTCCCGTTTCGTGCGTGATTCGGCTGAAGCGGAAGATGTGACTCAGGAAGCCTTTATTAAGGCATATCGTGCCCTGCCGGGTTTTCGCGGAGACAGTGCGTTCTATACCTGGCTATACCGTATCGGTATCAACACGGCCAAAAATCACCTGTTGGCAGGCAAGCGCCGGGCACCGACCAGCACCCCTTTTGACGCAGAAGAAGCTGAGTCATTTGATGAGGCCGGACTTTTACGTGAGGTTAGTACGCCAGAAAATGAACTCATGAGCAAACAGGTTGTCAGTGTGGTGCAGGCCACATTGCAGGAGTTGCCGGAAGATTTGCGCAGTGCTTTGACTTTGCGTGAAATTGAGGGTTTGAGTTATGAAGAAATCGCCAGTGTGATGAATTGCCCTATCGGCACGGTGCGATCAAGAATTTTCAGGGCACGCGAAGCGGTAGCAGAAAAATTGCGCCCGTTGTTGGAAACCAGTAAAGGTAACAGGTGGTAATAATGAAACATGAGATTTCAGCACTGATGGACGGTGAGCTGTTTGAAGACGAAACAGATATTTTGTTCGATCAAATCAGACGCGATCCCGGTGCGCAAGGGGATTGGGCGGTTTACCACCTTATCGGTGATGTACTGCGTCAGCCTGACTATATTCATCAAGACATGGGCGCGAGGGTGAGCGAACATATGCAGAACGAGCCAGTCATCCTTGCTCCGCGTAGCCGGGCTTTGAAGCAAAAAGCCCGCATGTTTGCACTGTCGGCAGCCGCTTCTGTTTTGGCGGTCGGTGTGGTGGCATGGATGTCACTGCAAATCAATCCCGAGGCCGCCCCGCAGATGGCAATGAGGCAATCCGATATACGTCCCGTTAATTTGCAAATACAGCCAAAATCCGACGATTATCTGATGGCGCATCAGGAGTTTTCTACCAGCAATGACATGAATGGCGGTGCATCCTATATTCGCACCGTAACCTATAGTCCTGAGGAAAAGCCTCAATGAAGCTGTGGTTAGGGGTTTGCGGATTGTTGTTGGCGGCGAATGCCTGTGCTGCGGAGGTTCAATCCAGGCTGGATTGGCTGAAGACAGTTGCTTTCGCCAGCCATCAGACTGATTACAGCGGTGTGTTTGTCTATCAATATGGCAGTCATGTCGAGACTTCGCGAATTGCGCATGTCACTGAAAAAGACAGTGAGTACGAAAAGTTGGAGAGCATGGATGGTCCCAAACGCGAAATCATCCGTCATCACGGGCAAGTCTGGATATTTAGCAATCATAAAATGGTGCAGGTGGACAGTCAGCAGGGCAAAATCAGATTCCCCTCATTGTTGCCGGATCAGTTATCTGCGCTGAATGAAAATTATCAGGTTAAGGATGCTGGCACGGGGCGAGTCGCCGGATACAACACCCAGATCATTTTGTTTCAGCCAAAAGACACACTGCGTTATAGCCACAAAATATGGATACACACCGACTCTGGTTTGTTGTTGAAATCAGAGGTGCTAAATGACAAGAATCAGGTCGTTGAGCAATATACCTTTACACAGTTGCAAATCGGCTCCGGGGTGGATCGCTCATGGATTGCATCCAGCAACGCGATGGGTGCAACCCTCAAGGACGAGGTTAAACCGTCCTTGAATCCAACCGGAAAGAGTGTTAACAGTGGTTGGGTGGTAGATGCCTTGCCGAGTGGTTTTAAGAAAACCATGGAAGTTTTGCGACCGATGCATGGCAAACATGCACCCGTGTTGCAGATGGTATTCGCTGATGGGCTGAGCGCCATTTCCGTTTTTATTGAACCTGCTGATTCAGATGAAGATGATAACGAAGGCTTGTCCAGTCGGGGGGCGGTCAATCTTTATCACAAAGTGGTGAATAATACTCTGTTGAATGTGGTCGGCGAAGTTCCCTCGCTAACGGTTATGCAAGTTCTTGATTCTGTGCGTTATAACGGTAAATAATGATGCTTGAGACGCGTGCTGTTGTGGTTCGCTTGCTGGAAAAACCTTTTGTGCTGGTTCAGCCCAGTCAAGGTGGAGGTTGTGGGCAGTGTAACGGTAAGGGGTGTGGGGCAAGCAAACTCTCTCAGCTGTTTTGTAGCAAGCCACGCCAATTCAAAGTGGATAACCGCATCAATGCCAGCCTCGGTGATGAGGTGGTGGTGGCGGTCGTCGAAGGCGCGGTGTTGCATAGCATCGGTCTGGTTTACCTGTTGCCGCTGGTGTTGTTGTTTGCGGGTGCGGCTCTGGCTGGCAGTTTTGCCGCTCAGGAGGCTCAGCGCGATGGTTATGCAGCCCTTGGAGCTTTGTCTGGTTTGATCGTTGGCTTTATCTTTGCCAAGTGGGTTGTATCGCGCCAGACACATCGGCAGAACCAACCTTACATTGCAAGGCAAAGTTGCGAATAATTGGTACGACTCGCATTTATAAAATTTTTTACTATGAGAGGGTATACATGCTAAAAAGGTTTATTGATTCGATGCTGTTGTTTTTCGGCATTATCCTTGGCACCTCGGTATATGCCGCTGGTTTGCCCGATTTTACTGGTTTGGTGGAAAAACAAGCCGCCGCTGTGGTCAATATCAGTACCACGCAAATCATCCGCAATGCCCAGGGCATCCCCAATTTTCCCGAGGGTGATCCGTTATTCGAATTTTTCCGTCGTTTTGCCCCGCCCATGCCGCGCGAGCAGGAATCACAATCATTAGGTTCGGGTTTTATACTCAGTGCCGATGGCTACATTATGACCAACGCGCATGTTGTTGATAGCGCGAATAAAATTACCGTACGACTGACCGATAAGCGCGAGTTTTCCGCCAAGGTGATAGGTGCCGACAAACGCACCGATGTGGCATTGCTGAAGATTGAGGCCAATAATTTACCCAAAATCACGGTAGGCGATCCCGATAAGCTCAAGGTGGGTGAATGGGTGATTGCGATCGGTTCGCCGTTCGGCTTTGACAGCAGCGTGACCGCCGGTATTGTCAGCGCCAAGGGGCGTTCTTTGCCACAGGATAATTTTGTGCCATTCATCCAGACCGATGTGGCCATCAATCCAGGAAATTCCGGTGGGCCTCTGTTTAATATGAATGGGGAAGTGGTCGGCATCAATTCGCAAATCTATACTCGTTCGGGTGGCTCGATGGGGCTGTCTTTTGCCATACCGATTGATGTGGCGACGCAAGTTGTCGGACAATTACGTGCCACCGGCAAAGTGACGCGCGGGCGCATTGGTGTATCAATACAGGAAGTTACCCGCGAATTGGCTGATTCGTTTGGCTTGAACAAGCCCAATGGTGCGTTGGTCAGCAGTGTCGAAAAGGGTGGGCCGGCCGACAAGGCCGGCATCGAAGTCAGCGATGTCATCCTCAAGTTTGACGGTAGGCTGGTGACCGATTCCATAGACTTGCCACGCATTGTCGCAGCGACCAGGCCGGGGAATAAAGTGAGGGTCGAGCTGTGGCGCAAGGGTGCTGCAAAGGAAGTAACGGTCGTGGTTGCAGCCATGCCTGAAGACGGCAAGCTGGCTCAGCTGGCCAAAAGCATGGCTGACGAGAGCGTTAAGTTGATAGGCCGCCTGGGGATCGCTGTGAGCGAGTTGAGTCGTGAGCAATTGTCTGAATTGCAAAGCAACGGTGGTTTGCTGGTACAGGATGTCAAAGGCCAGGTTGCACGTGTTGCCGGATTGCAGCACGGCGACGTGTTGCTGGCAATCGGCAATATGCCGATACGTTCGCTGAAGCAGTTTGAAGAAATTATCAGGCAGATACCCAGAGGGCGGAATGTCGCCTTGCTGGTTCGGCGCGGCGATAACGTTTTTTATGTGGCCATCAAACTGGATGAGAAGTAATTCCAAAAATCACTACAGTCCTGCGTATTAAGTCCAAATAGGCTAGAATTCGCGCTTTGCCAATCGGTCAGTTCTCTCTCGCAAGCGTGATAAGGTACACCTGGCACGAAGGTGAGGGTGTCGCCATGTGGTATAACGCTTTTTATTTGGAATTTCATGCAGCTAATCCGTAACTTTTCCATTATTGCCCACATTGACCACGGCAAGTCCACCCTGGCCGATCGTATCATCCATCTGTGCGGAGGGCTTTCAGACCGCGAAATGGATGCTCAAGTGCTTGATTCCATGGACATTGAGCGGGAACGTGGGATTACCATCAAGGCGCAGACTGCGGCACTTAACTATCAGGCTCGCGACGGGAAAATCTATAACCTGAATCTGATAGACACGCCGGGACATGTGGACTTCTCCTATGAGGTATCCCGTTCCCTTTCGGCCTGTGAAGGGGCGTTACTGGTAGTGGATGCGTCGCAGGGGGTAGAGGCGCAGACCGTTGCCAACTGCTATACCGCGCTGGATCTGGGTGTGGAGGTCGTGCCGGTATTGAACAAAATAGATTTGCCTTCCGCCGATCCCGATAACGCCATCGCCGAAATCGAGGATGTGATCGGTATCGAGGCGCATGATGCGGTGCATTGTTCGGCCAAGACGGGGCTGGGCGTGGCGGACGTGCTGGAGTCGCTGATTGCCAGGGTGCCGGCTCCCGTGGGTGACGTGGATGCGCCACTGCAAGCGTTGATCGTGGATTCGTGGTTCGATAACTACGTTGGTGTGGTGATGCTGGTACGCGTCAAAAATGGAACGCTAAGACCCAAGGAAAAAATCCTGTTCATGGCGACTGGCGCGCAGCATCTGACCGAGCATGTCGGCGTGTTTACGCCCAAGTCCCAGCCACGCGATTTTCTGAGTGCCGGGCAGGTGGGCTTTGTCATCGCAGGTATCAAGGAGCTGAAGGATGCGCGGGTGGGCGATACCATTACCCATCAGGCCAAACCTGCTGCTGCGCCATTGCCTGGCTTTAAGGAGATACAGCCGCAGGTGTTTGCCGGGCTGTTTCCGGTGGAATCGAATCAATATGAGGCGTTGCGCGACTCTCTGGAAAAACTGAAACTTAACGATGCAGCCCTGCAATACGAGCCGGAAGTATCGCAGGCGCTGGGTTTTGGTTTCCGTTGCGGTTTCCTGGGGTTGTTGCATATGGAAATTGTGCAGGAGCGGCTGGAACGCGAGTTCGACATGGACTTGATTACTACCGCGCCAACGGTGATTTATGAGGTGGTGCTGCGCGACGGCACGGTAGTGTTGGTGGATAACCCCTCCAAAATGCCTGACCCGTCCAAAATCGAGCAGATACGCGAACCTGTTGTCACGGTCAATCTGTACATGCCCAACGAATATGTGGGTTCGGTGATTACCTTATGTACGCATAAACGCGGGCAGCAGATCAACATCAGCTATCACGGCAAGCAGGTGAAGCTGGTGTATGAGATGCCGATGGCGGAAATAGTCATGGATTTCTTCGACCGCTTGAAATCGGTGTCGCGCGGCTATGCCTCGATGGACTATGAATTCAAGGAATATCGCGCGGCGGATGTGGTCAAGGTGGATATGCTGATTAACGGCGACAAGGTGGATGCGCTGGCTATTATCGTGCATCGTGCCAACAGCCAGTATCGCGGGCGTGAAGTCGCGGCCAAGATGCGCGAACTGATCCCGCGCCAGATGTATGACGTGGCGATACAGGCCACCATAGGATCGAATATCATCGCGCGCGAAAACGTTAAGGCGATGCGCAAGAATGTGCTGGCCAAGTGTTATGGCGGCGATATTTCCCGCAAGAAAAAGCTGCTGGAAAAGCAAAAGGCCGGTAAAAAGCGCATGAAACAGGTGGGTAATGTGGAAATTCCACAAGAGGCATTTTTGGCGATTTTACGAGTGGATGATTAGTAATCGGCTGTGCCTACATACACGGGATAAGGGATAACGATGGATTTTGCTTTAATTTTGTTTATATTGCTGCTGGTTGCTGGCGGTATCTGGTTGCTGGATCGCTTCGCTTTGGCAGATAAGCGTGCTGATGGGGTAGAAGAGCCTTGGTGGGTGGAATATGCCAAAAGCTTTTTTCCCGTAATCTTGATTGTGTTCTGCATCCGATCCTTTCTGGTCGAGCCGTTCAAGATTCCTTCCGGCTCGATGATTCCGACCTTGCAGGTGGGCGATTTTATCCTGGTGAACAAGTTTACATATGGCATCCGCCTGCCCATTATTAACCGGAAACTGATACAGTTTAACGACCCGCAACGCGGCGATGTGATGGTGTTTCATTACCCGGAAAACCCTTCGGTGGACTACATTAAACGTGTAGTGGGTGTGCCTGGGGATGTGGTCGAGTACAGCCACAAACGGCTGACCATCAACGGGGTTGAGCAGGTGCAGCAGGCTGACGGCGACTACAACTATGTCGAGAGTGGTTTGAACTTTGTGCATACTGAGCAATACCGCGAAACCTTGGGCGAACGTAAACACAGTTTGCTGGTGAATCCTGATATGCCTGATGTGCATCTGGGTTCGGTGGCTGAGTTCAAAGGAAAAGAAAATTGTGTTTATAATCAAGATATTATTCGATGCACAGTACCCGCAGGTCAATATTTTATGATGGGCGACAATCGTGACAACAGTCGCGACAGCCGTTATTGGGGTTTCGTGCCGGACAATCAGATCGTTGGCAAGGCGTTTTTCGTGTGGATGAATTTTTCCGAGTTGAAACGTATCGGTTTGTCTATTTA
>JAVHSF010000056.1:0-1775 GCA_036172035.1 Gallionella sp.
GTTCTGAATTTGTTCGCGCATTTGCTCGATGAGGATTTTCATTTCCATCGCGCTGCGCGAGACTTCTGTATCTACCGATTTTGAGCCCAGCGTGTTGGCTTCGCGGTTCAGTTCCTGCATCAAAAAATCCAGTCGCTTGCCCACCGTGCCGCCCCTGGCGAGGATGCGGCGCATCTCGGTCAGGTGGCTTTCGAGCCGCGACAGTTCCTCGTCTACATCTATCTTGCTGGCGAACAGCGTGATTTCCTGGCGGATGCGCTCGTCTTCCGCGCCTTGCAGCGCCTCGCGCAGTCGGCGTGTCAGCTTCAATTCGTAAGCGGCGATGGCGGCGGGGACACGGGGCATCACTGCGGTGCGCAAGGTTGCTATTTTTTCCAGGCGCACCAGCAGGAAGTCTTTCAGCTTTTCGCCTTCGCGGGCGCGAGTAGCGGAAAATTCCTGCAAGGCGGTTTGCAGCAAGTCCAGCAAGGTGTCGCGCAATTCATCGGCGCTGGCGGTCGGAGTTTCCAATATCCCCTTCCAGTTCAACACCTCGGCGACACTCAAGGTGCGCGCATTCGGGAGGGCGGTCTGTACTTCATCGCTCCAGTTGGCGAGTTGCTGGAGCCGATTATGGTTCAGCGTTGCGCCGCTTTGCGCACCGCGCGCCGCATGGTTGATGCGACATTCAACCTTGCCGCGTTGCAGTTGCGCGGCAATCGTTTCGCGCAGGGTGGTCTCGAAACCGCGCAATTCGTCGGGCATATACAACTGGATGTCCAGATAACGATGGTTGACGGCGCGCAGTTCCAGTGTCAGCGAACCGGCTCCGAAATCTGCGCTGGCATGGGCGTAACCGGTCATGCTCAAAATCATGATGGGGGCTTTCGGGTAAAAGAGTATGAAGAAAAGGCTGTGCTGCGAGGGCGCATTATATTACGATTGCGTCCCATGAATTTCTCAATACATCAGGCCAGCCACATCGGCAACCGAAAATATAATCAGGACAGGGTCGCTTACGCCTATAACAAGGATGCCTTGTTGCTGGTGCTGGCGGACGGCATGGGCGGGCATTTGATGGGCGAAGTGGCGGCGACGCTGGCCACGGATACCTTCATCGAAGATTTTTCCTTGCCGGTGCATCCTGTTGATCCACAGCTTTTTTTAGCCGAAACCATGCGCCGGGCGCACCGGCGCATCATGTGTCTGCCAGACCACGAGGCAGGTAACTTTCCCGGCACGACCTGTGTCGCCGCGTTGATACAGGACGGCAAAATTTACTGGGGTTATGCCGGAGATTCCCGTCTGTATTTGCTGCGCGGCGGCAAAATATTGGCTCGAACGCTGGATCATTCCATGGTGCAAATGTGGCTGGAGCTGGGCGTGATTGATGAAAAAGAGGCGCGCACCCACCCCAAACGCAACCAGATCACCAATTGTCTGGGCGGAGTTGAAGACCTGTTCAATATCGAACTCGGCGAACCTGCCGAGCTGCAATCCGGCGATGTGGTGATGTTGTGCAGCGATGGCTTGTGCGGTTCGATCATGGATGCTGAATTCGCGGCTGGATTTGCGGGTAGCGATTCCTTGGGCGCTTCCCTGGACAAGTTGATGACCCTGGCTCTGTCGCGCGAAACCGGGCGGGCCGACAACGTCACCGCCATTGCCGTGCGCTGGGGAAACAGCGAAATTGCCCACGAAAGCAGCGCAATCGTCAGCCACATCCTTGAAATTCACTAACGATATGCTGATTTATTCGTCATACCGGCGTAGGCCGGTATCCAGTGCCTTTATCT
>JAVHSF010000057.1:0-8356 GCA_036172035.1 Gallionella sp.
TACTTCACGAGATGGAACAACGTTATCAACACCGTACCTTTTTGCTTGTAGATAAATAATATCCAGACCTAATTTATCTTCTTTGATAATCCCGTCGATACCACCATCCCCCGTTTTTCCTAGTGCTTGTCCTGCATCCTTTCTTGATCCGCCATACCCCATCGCTACGAGTAAATCGACCACGAGTTGTTCAAAAAAACTTGGTGGATTCTTTAAAATAGTCTCTAGCAGGTTGGATGCCAGTTGCCCCCTTAAATCTTGGTAGGCGTTTTCTAGTTGCTCTTCTGGGGTGGTTGGGTCTACTTCATCTTGAGTTATGGTATTGAGATGTTGTTCGTTGCCTGCTGAACTAATGCTATTTTTCTTGTGGAATTTAACAAACTCGGGGTATTGATTAAGCGTTTTAATGCGTATTGATTTCGGATTGGATTTCAGCAAATCCAATCCTCGCTGTGTGATTTTGAATTTACCTCGTGATGGAAAATCCAGTAAACATGCCTTCCCAAAATAGGATTTAACCCAAGCTGTCCTGCTGTAAAATTTGGTTTGACCTGATGTCATTGTCTCCTGGAGATCTTCCTCCGATAGATGAAGTTGATTTGCTATAACTTCACCGACCTCTACGACTGTTCGTTCTTTTTCATCACCGCAGATTTGCAGAAATGGAAGCATTAAATCTTGAAATCCTGGCACGGCCATAGTGTTTCCTTTTTTGAATGCCGATGGGGTGATGTTTTTTGCTTATTTATCAGCCACACCGCGATAGCTTGCCGCAAACAATTCGATCTTGTTCAAAATCGCCAATAGCTCACTCGCCAGCGGGTAGGCTTTATTGAGTATGGCTGCTTGCAAGGCCGGATCGTCGGGATAGTCATGCGAAAACTCGTTACGCATTTCGCGCAATTTCAGCCACCGGTCAGCCGACTCGATTGCGCCGATTTTTTCTAGGCGGTTTAGTTTGTCCAAAAATGCCGGATAGTTTCCCGGTTCCTTGGTTAATTCTAAAACAGCGGGGAAAAGTTTCGCTCCCATCGCATCCTGCAGCTTGGCAAAACGTGTCGAAAACTGATCCAGCACCGCCAGTTCAGTATCGTTCAAGCCGGTGATCGCATCTGATGAGAGCGGAAATTTGCCACTGAATTGCGACATTGCCCAGGCCAATCTGTCTGCGTGGCGTTTACAGACATCCAATGAACCTGCGTAAGTCATATTCATCAGAGCTTCACTCCGGTTTGTTTGGCTATATCGTAAATGGGCAGGTTGTTCTTGAAGCCCGGGCGACGGACGATTACATCAACTTTTTGATCGCCGAGTTGTTTATACAGAGCGACTCTGAAACGTAACTTGGCTTCGACGATCTCATCTGCATCGTCGGTGGCAGCTTCGATATATAAATCAATATCGCCACCGCGTTTGCTGTCATCTACTCTTGATCCGAACAGCCAGACGTTCGCATCGAGACCAAAGTTTTCCGCAACGGCGTTACGTATGATGAAACACTGTTGTTCGCTTAGTCGCATGTAGTTCTATTAACGGTATGATTTTTATGTATATTTATACGATTGCGATTTGCTGTGTTTGGCTTTCGGCCTGGCGTGTCTTGGCTTCGGCGCGCAGGGTAAGCCAGTTACGGGCGGCGATCAGCAGCCCCAGCACGATGAATGCGCCGGGTGGCAGGATGGCCAGCAGGAAGCCGTGGTAATCCGGTATCACGGTGATGACCAGTGACTTGGCAGACTCGCCCAGCGCCATGTCTATGCCGGACAATAATGTGCCGTGGCCGAAGATTTCGCGTATGCCGCCCAGCACCGCCAGCACGGCGGTCAGCCCCAGTCCCATCGCCAGGCCATCGAGGGCTGAAGCCGTCGCGGTGTTTTTAGAGGCGAAGGCTTCGATACGCGCCAGCACGATGCAGTTGGTGACGATCAGCGGGATGAAAATGCCCAGCACCACATACAGCGAATAGGTATAGGCGTTCATCGCATACTGGATCACGGTGACCAGCACGGCGATGATTAAAATGAATACCGGAATGCGGATCTCGTTCGGCACATAGTTGCGTATCGGTGCAATGGCCGCGCTGGAAAGTGTCATCACCAGTGCCGTGGCGAGTCCGAGGCTGACACCGTTCACCACCGAGGAACTGACGGCCAGCAAGGGGCATAGTCCCAGCAGTTGTACCAGACCGGTATTTTGTTTCCACAGACCATTGTAAAAAATGTTTTTGATTTCCTGGGCGGTCATTGCGCTTTCTCCTTAACCCCTCCCAGCCCATTTTTATCAGGGGCGGTGGGTGGGTTTTGTGTCAGTAATTCGTCGCGGTGTTTGGTGAAATATTGCACCGCTTTGTGTACGGCTTTGACAACGGCGCGAGGGGTGATGGTCGCACCCGCCATGGAATCAAATTTGCCGCCGTCTTTTTTGACTTGCCAGTCGTTGTCGGTGTGGTTTGCCAGCGACTGTCCGTCGAACTGTTTGATCCAGGGATTTTTTGCGACCTCGATGTAATCACCCAGCCCCGGCGTTTCATGGTGCGAGACGACGCGTACGCCGCTGACTTCGCCGTTGCTGCGGATGGCGACAATCAGGAATATCTTGCCGCTGTAGCCGTCTGGCGCGATGGGTTGCAATACGACCACACTCGGCTCGCCTTTGAGAGTCGCGCGATAGCCGGTGCTGTTTTCATCCGTACCCAGCAGTTCGTCGGCTGGCAAGTCAAGCGCGTTTTGCACGATGTTGTTGTCGTACGAGTCTTGCGGCACGATTTGAGCGATCAGCTTGCGCTTCTCTTGTTCGACGCTTGCGGCGATGGTGTCGCGGGTGAGCAGGTAGGTTGAGGACAGTACGATGGTACCCAGCACCGCGAAGAACAGCAGGTTGAGTGCGGAATGCAACGAAGCCTTGGCCAGGGTGCGCCTCATGCTTGCCCCCCATTTTTGTCGGACAGGTCGCCTTTTTTGCCGAATACCCTGGGCTGGGTGTAGGCATCAATCAGCGGCACGCAGATGTTCATCAGCAGTGTGGCGAATGCCATGCCGTCGGGGAAGCCGCCAAGCACGCGGATCAGGTAGGTGATGAACCCGGCACCTGCGGCAAAGATGAGCTTGCCCCGGTGGGTGGTCGGACTGCTCACCGGATCGGTCAGGATAAAGAACGCGCCTATCATTGCCGCACCGGAGAACCAGTGAAATAGCGGGGTAACGTAGTGCGCGGGGTCAGCCAGATGGAACAGGCTGGCAGTGATAAACAAAGCGCCCAGATAGGCTGCGGGAATATGCCAGCTGATGATGCGCGTGGCGAGCAGGTAAAGGCCGCCCAGCAAAAAGCCGCACGCAACCCATTCGCTGCCTTGCCCGGCGAGACGGCCATAGATTGGCAACCTCATGATTTCATTGATATTTCCGTTCATGTGCAATTGCGTCTTGAGCGTGTCCAGCGGGGTGGCCATGGTGACCGCATCCAGTTTTAGACCGTCCGGCAAAATACCCTGAAAAATATAGCCGAGTTGGTCAGAGAAGCTCAGTTCAATCTGCCCCAACCCGTGCGGGGTAATCCAGTGCGTCATTTGCAGTGGGAAGGAGATAATCAGTACCGCATAACCGATCATGGCGGGGTTGAACGGGTTGTTACCCAGTCCGCCATACAGATGTTTGGAGATGCTGATGGCGAATGCCGTGCCGACCACCACCAGCCACCAGGGAGCCAGCGCCGGGATGGACAGGGCGAGCAGCCAGGCGGTGAGCAACGCGCTGTTGTCCTTGAGGAAGGGCGCGACGGGGCGTTTGCGCAGCTTGAGCATCAGCGCCTCGGTGGCGAGCGCGGTGATGCTGGCCAGTGTGATGGAAACCAGGATCGCCGGGCCGAAAAACCATACATACAGGGCGATGCCGGGCAACAGCGCCAGCAGTACCTTGAGCATGATCAGCGATACACCTTCCGGCTTGCTGATAAAGGGTGAAAAGAATGCGGACATATTATTCCTTGGTGTTTGCTTCAACTGAGGTGCTGGCAAGCTCGTGGATATGCGTGCGCCGCGCTTCGATTGCGGCGATTTGCGCTTGCTGTTCCGGCGTGAGTTGCTCGGTATTTTTGGGCGTGATAGTGGCGGCTTGTTGTTTTGCGTTCTCTATTGCCGTTTGTATTTTCAGTTGTATGGTTCTTTCGGGATCGGCATTCTGTGCGCTGACAGCGTTCACGGGCTGCTCCACCAGCTTGGCCTTGGCTGCTTGAGCGGCTTTTTCCCGTTCAGCCAGTTTTTCGGCTTTTTCCCGTTTTTCGCGTTCCTCGCGGAACTCGTGGTATTCGTGCCGCACGCGAGCTGCATCGGCGGCTTTCTGGTTGCTTTCCTGATCCCATATTTCGCTTTTCGCGAAACGGTAATACTGCACCAGCGGAATATGGCTGGGGCAGACGTAGCTGCACGCGCCGCATTCTATGCAGTCGAACAAGTTGTATTTGCGCGCCTTGTCGAAGTTTTTCGACTTGGCGAACCAGTAGAGTTCCTGGGGTTGCAGTTCCGCCGGACAGGCATCGGCGCAGCGCGTGCAGCGGATGCAGGGCAGCGCGGGCGGTGGCGGGGGGAACAAGGCATCTGACATTGCGATGATGCAGTTGGTCGCCTTGATGATGCCGACTTGTTCGGAGGGCAAGCGCACACCCATCATCGGGCCACCCATCAGGTAGCCGTTGGTGTCCGGCAGCGGTTGGGCTTGAGCCACCAGTTCGTTCGCGGGCGTGCCGAACAGTACTTCAAAATTGCGTGCCTGACCGACATTGCCGGTCACGGTGACGATGCGTGAAATCAGCGGTTCGCCGTGTGCGATGGCGCGATTGATGCTATATGCCGTACCGACGTTGAAGCATTGCACGCCCATGTCGGTGGAGCGTATGCCCGCCGCGACTTCGATGCCGGTGAGTACGCGTATCAGTTGCTTGGCACCGCCACCCGGATAAACGGTGGGGACGGCGATGACTTCCATTGTGCCTGTGCCGGCACCTGCGGCGCTGGCGTTTGCGGCCAGGCGCATGGCGGCGATGGCTTCGGGTTTGTTGTCCTCGATGCCGATCAGCACTTTCTCTGCATCCAGCACATAACGGATGATTTCTGCGCCACGGATGATCTGCTCGGCGCGTTCGCGCATCAGCAGGTCATCGCAGGTGATGTAGGGTTCGCACTCCGCGCCGTTCAGTACCACGGTTTTAATCCTGTGTTTGCCGGGGCGCAGCTTCTGGTCGCTGGGGAAGGTTGCGCCGCCCAGCCCGACTACGCCCGCCATGCGCAATACGAAGCGAATATCCGCCTTGTTGATGGCCAGGTAATTCATGCCTTCGCGTCTGATCCATTCTTCCAGGCCGTCCGGAATCAGGGTGACGCACAGGTCGGTCATGCCGGAAGCGTGGGCGACTTGTTGCATGTCTATGGCGGTGATGGTGCCGGAAGTGGGGGCGTGTACCGCGCTGGAAAGGTTGCCTTCCGGCATCCCGATGAGCTGTCCCTTGAGTACGCGCTGGCCGACTTCGACCGCTGGTTTGGCGCGGTTGCCGATGTGCTGATATAGCGGGACGACCAGCCTGGAGGGGAGCGCGGCTTGCGCTATCGGGCTTTGGTTCGATTGCTTCTTGTTGATGGGCGGATGCACGCCACCGTGGAATTTGAATAGCTGCCTCATGATAGGGGTACGGGACTCAATGCGTAGATCGGATATTTCCACTTCCAGGTGGTGAGCGTTTCCTCGATGGGTATCATGCTGATGCAATCTACCGGGCAGGGTGCGACGCACAACTCGCAACCGGTGCATTCGGCGGCGATGATGGTGTGCATCTGTTTTGCCGCGCCCGCGATGGCATCCACCGGGCAGGCTTGCGTGCAGAGCGTGCAGCCGATACAGTTGTTTTCGTCAATAAAGGCGACGGATTTCGGTTTGGGTGCGGTATCGCCGCCATAAGGTACAAAATCGCGACCCAGCAGATCGGCCAGTTTGTGGATGCCTTCTTCCCCGCCGGGCGGGCATAGATTGATGTCGGCTTCGCCGTTGGCGATCGCCGTGGCGTAGGGTTTGCAGCCGGGGAAGCCGCATTGGCCGCACTGCGTCTGGGGCAGGATGGCATCTATCTTGTCCACCATCGGGTTGCCCTCGACGCGGAACTTGATTGCGGCAAAGCCCAACACCGCGCCTAGCACGACGGCAATCGCCAGCATGACCAACAAGGCGTTCAGCATTATTTGATTAGCCCGGAGAAACCCATGAAGGACAGGCTCATTAGTCCGGCAGTGACCATGGCGATGGCAGAGCCTTTAAAAATAACGGGAATATCCGAACCTTCCATGCGTTCGCGCAGCCCGGCGAACAGCACCATTACCAGGGTGAAGCCTATCGCGCCGCCCATGCCGAAGAACAGGGATTCCATGAAATTATGCCTGGCCTGCACGTTGAGCAGCGGAATGCCCAACACCGCGCAGTTGGTGGTAATCAGCGGCAAATAAATACCCAGCACCTGATTCAGCTCGGGGCTGGTTTTTTGGATGACCATTTCTGTCAGTTGCACGATGCCGGCAATGACGACGATGAAGGATAACGTGGTGAGATAGGCCAGATCGGGACCTAGCAGGTAATGGTTGACCAGATAGCTGCTGCCGGAAGCCAGCGTCAGCACAAAGGTGGTGGCCGCGCCCATGCCTACAGCGGCTTCCAGTTTTTTGGAAACTCCCATGAATGGGCATAGCCCAAGAATCTTGACCATCACGATATTGTTCACAAATACCGCGCTGAGCAAGATCAGCAAATATTCAGTCATTGATGTGCTTTCAAAATGAGTGGCGGATTATCCGACGATTCAAGGGCGACTTCAATCGCTTTGTTTGCATAACGATATGGCGGAAAGTTACCGGCAGCCTGTCGGATTTAAAGGAAATCGGTTGCAAATTCACCCGGACGGTGCCTCTTTCAACGCTTGCCCGCTCAACCCGATTCGCCATGATTCTTCAAGTCAGACAGACTCCTGGTCAAACGGTGAGGGGAAATCGTCCGGTGACCGGATGTCGTGATGATTTTGCGGGTCGGAAATCAGGAACTCGCGTAATCTCAGGGTGGTTGCACCCATATGGTCGGTTGGACAGTGGCGGACGAAATGGCGTCCTGCATGGCGGTCGCTATGTGCGATGTGACCGCTGAACCAGTCCAGCAGCAGAAGCTGGGCGCGGAAGGAGAGATAAATTGCATCGCAGTTTTCCGCATCAAATTCTTCCTTGATGGCCGTCAGGTATTCGATAAGTCGAGCGTGTTCGCGCAGGTGTTCTTCTGCGTACGGGTAATTATATTTCCTCATCAGTTGTGCTTCTTCTTCACGGCTTTCCTTGAAATGGCTGGCAAGGTAGCTGAAGATCAAACGAATTTCGGTGAGATTAGCGGCGATCGAAGCCGCAATAAACTCATTTACTTTGTTGAATAGGTAGCGGTGTGACTGGTCAATAATAGGAATGTGAATCTGATATTCCCTGCGCCATTCCATCTGTGTGTTCAATTCGCCTGTGGTGAAGTGCTGTCCGGTAGTTTGATATTGTTTGCAACGCGACAGATAGATGTGTGCCGGAATATCCTTGGGGGTGTTTTCAATGCAGATGGAGAGCAATTTTATTGCAGATTCAATATCCTTCATATGATAACGGGCGAGTGCGGATTCAAACCTGGCTTTGTCCGCACGTTTGCCATCTCTTAATCTGACCGGGTCGTTGTCAAAAACCTCATAGATGGATAACGGTTGGGTTTTTCCCTTGACGCGGATTCTATCCAGGAAGCGGATGTCGTACTTGCCTGGAATAGCGAGGTCATAAAGGGTGTTTTGGCTGATCAATAACGGCGTGTAATAAGTTTTGGTTGCGCTCTCAATGCGCGATGTCAGGTTGACTGCATCGCCGATAACGGTGGTATCCATACGGGTCGGGCCGCCAACGGTGCCGATCATGACCAGGCCGGTGTTCAGACCAAGGCCGATTTGCAGCGGGGCGTAACCCGCACGCGCGCGGTCGGAATTGTATTTTTCAAGTTTTTCCAGCATATGGATTGCGCCGCGTAACGCATCGTCGGCACCCTGCGTAAAGAGTGCCAGAATGGAATCGCCGATGTATTTGTCAATAATACCGCCGTGAGTGCTAATGACTGGTTCCATCTGTGCAAGATAGGCATTAAGAAAATCGAAGTTTTCTTGCGGGGTCATGTTTTCGGAAAGCGCGGTGAATTCGCGAATATCCGTACTCATGATGGTCAGTTTGCGTTCAAACTGGTCGCCGAGTTGCACGTCCAGAATGTTATTTTTTCCCATTAGTTTGAGGAGTTGGTGCGGAATCAGGCGGCCAAAT
>JAVHSF010000058.1:0-1765 GCA_036172035.1 Gallionella sp.
TTCCCGTGCCAATATCAAAAGCTAAGTTGATCGGGGGCAACGGTGCGCTATTCACTAGCTCCACATATTCGCCACGTACGGGTGAGAACACGCCGTAATGTGGATAGATACGCCCCGCCAGCGCGGCTATCTCCACGCCTTTTTTGCGCCATTCATGCGCACCGATTAAACCTAACAATTCACGTAAAGCGACCACCGCAGGTTCGCCGCCTGCCCCATAGGCTTCGTTACAGGCTTGTTTTATATCGGGGGCACGACGCAAGGGAATGCTGTAGTCACTGTTGAGTGGAAGCAAAATCATGGCTAGCGTACGGGCGCGTTGCGCTTGTGCCTGACGATGCAGATTGAATGCTTCACTCAATACGGGGGAGGTTTTACGCGGTTTCCGATCTGCACGCCGCGACATCGCCAATAACAACTGACGCGCATTTTGATAGTCGCCACGCCACAATAAGGCTGTGCCTTCGCAGGCTAAACGATAGGCTACGTCGGCTTTGAGCGTGTCATCCGCAATAATGACTTTTTTTGGGGGGGGCGAACCACTCTCTGAACGCCAACGTGCCGAACAGACTTTACCCGCTTCATTCCAGGTAATGATGGCTTGATGACTCATAACAAAATTCCAACGTGGGACATATTCATCGCTAACCTTTACTGACCGTGCTGGTAAAAAAACAGGGCGGTAGTTCCGCCCTGTGTGGTTGTTACTTTTGTGTGGCTACGGAAATTACAAACGACCCATTTTTGGCAATTCACCCACCAGCGGGGCGACATAGTCGATCCATGCCTGAGTAACATCATTGCCAGCCGCATTGATGAACTCATCTTTCATGTGCGTTGCTTCGCGTGCCACGGATGACAACGGGGTAATAAAGCATTCGCTGGCATAAGGCGCGCTACTCAAACGACGGATTGAAACCGAGCCTGGCTCGCCTTTAGTCGCCGCATGGTTGACTGCAAAATCCCCCACCGCACGCGCCTCTTGGGCATCTATAGGCGAGATGATGGTAGGGAAAGAGCGTTGCAGATAACCAAAAGTATCCGCACGTACCCGCACTTTTTGCCCCACAAAGGCATCTTTAACCAACGCGGCTAAGGTGTCACCCAATGCACCGCTGCCTGAGAGTTGAATGTTGCCATGTGAATCTTTTTCACCGCTGGTGGAAATAGGATTCCCGTCTTTATCGGTAATGCCTTCCGAAGCGGCAATCACACAGCGTCCGTATTTGGCCACGGCATCGCGCACATCTTGCTGGAATTGCGCCACATCAAAAACACGCTCAGGTAAGTAAATTAGATGCGGGCCGTCACCTTCAGCTTGGCGCGCCAACGCCGATGCCGCAGTCAAGAATCCCGCACTCCGCCCCATCACCACGTTGACCTTAATTCCGGACAATGCGCGGTTATCGCGGTCATCCCCCATAAAAGCCAAGGCAACGAAACGCGCTGCGGAGGCAAAGCCTGGGCAGTGGTCTGTAATTTTCAAATCATTGTCGATGGTTTTGGGGATATGTACCGTGCAGAAATCGTAATTCGCCTCTTTGGCCATTTCCGCAATGATGTGTGCTGTTTCAGCAGAATCGTTACCCCCGATATAGAAGAAATAACGCACGTCATTTTTTTTGAATACTTCAAAAACCTTTTCGCATTCAGCACGCCCCGGCTTCAGACGCACCGACCCCAACGCCGCTGCGGGGGTAGTCGCCACCTGCTCCAATTGCTCAAGAGATTGCGTAGTGAGATCAATAAAGTCTTCTTTCATGAT
>JAVHSF010000059.1:0-2197 GCA_036172035.1 Gallionella sp.
CGCATCGAAGACATGCGCGCGGCGGCAGCGGTCGCCCGTGGCAATAAGGTTGCGGCCAACGTGAAGCTGGCGATGGTGGTGCCCGGTTCAGGTCTGGTCAAGGCGCAGGCCGAAGACGAAGGGCTGGACAAGATATTCATCGAGGCGGGTTTCGAGTGGCGCGATCCGGGCTGTTCGATGTGCCTGGCGATGAACGATGACAGGTTGTCGCCCGGTGAGCGTTGCGCTTCGACTTCCAACCGCAATTTCGAGGGGCGTCAGGGGCAGGGCGGACGCACGCATCTGGTCAGCCCGGAGATGGCGGCAGCGGCGGCGATCGCCGGTCACTTTATTGATGTAAGCAAGATTTAAGGAGAGAGCGATGAAGCTGATTGCACTGATATTGGCAGGTATCTTTTTGGTGGGTTGCAATACCGTTCAGGGGCTGGGCAAGGACATCCAGCGCGGCGGCGAGAAGCTGGAAAGGGCGGTTGACAAGTAATGGAAAAATTCACTTTACTCGATGGCCTGGTCGCACCGCTGGATCGCGCCAACGTGGACACGGACGCGATCATCCCCAAGCAGTTTTTGAAATCCATCAAGCGCGCCGGATTCGGCCCGAATGCGTTTGACGAATGGCGCTATCTGGATCACGGAGAGCCGGGCATGGACAACAGCAAGCGTCTGCTCAACCCGGATTTCGTGCTGAATCAGCCGCGCTATCAGGGCGCGCAGATTTTGCTGACGCGCGAGAACTTCGGTTGCGGCAGCTCGCGCGAACACGCACCCTGGGCGCTGGAAGATTACGGTTTTCGCGTCATCATCGCGCCGAGCTTCGCCGATATTTTTTTCAATAACTGTTTCAAGAACGGTCTGTTGCCGATCAAACTGGATGCGGATACGGTGGACGCGCTGTTCAAGGGCGTGGCAGCAAATGTCGGATACAAGCTGGTGGTTGATCTGGAAAAGCAGACCATCACTGTGCCGGACGGCAAGGAGATCAGTTTCGAGGTTGACCCGTTTCGCAAGCATTGCCTGCTGAACGGACTGGACGACATCGGGCTGACCTTGCAGCATGTGGCCGAGATTTCAGCCTTCGAGGCCAGACACCGCGCGGCACAACCCTGGCTGTAACGGGCATGGCATGTTGCCACCCCTAATAATGAAACACGCCATGCCCGTTCCCCTCTCCCCAACCCTCTCCCGCTTTGCGGGTGAGGGGGCAAACGTACGCTACGCGAGGCTTGAGTAAGACCATGCGTCTGACGCAAGACGAACAATTCCTTATCAAACGCATCGTAGCCGAGATTTTTGGTGCTGATGCGGCGTTGTGGCTGTTCGGTTCTCGCGTGGATGATACGAAGCGTGGCGGCGATGTTGATCTGTATGTCGTGCCGGTGGCGCAGGACGACTTGTTTATGAAACGTGTTCGTTGTCTGGGCAGGCTGGAAGCGGTGTTGCTTTACCCGGTGGATTTGGTGGTGGCAGACAAGTTGGCAAGTCGCCCGATAGATCGAATTGCACTAAAAACAGGGGTGTTGCTATGAGCCTGGAATTGAAGGCCGCACTGCGTGAAAAAATGCGGCATCTGGAAAAAATGCGTAATCACCTCGTTTATTCGCGCGATGAGGTGGCTGGATGGTGGCGTTGTGCCACCCCTTTTGGAGACTGGTCTGAGCGGCAGTTGGCTTCTTTGGTGGCATTCAAGTCCAGGTTTGCGGAGTTACAGGATCATCTGGCTTCTGCGATGCGCATTATTTCGGCTGTTGAAAACGAAGATGCACGAATGTTTAGCTATGTAATCAATTACATGGAGCAGCTTGGTGTGCTGGATGACATGCTGCAATGGCAAAAAGTGCGCGATTTGCGCAATGCCGCAACACATGATTATTCAGAAGAAGATGAAATCAAGGCGCAACATTTTGAGAGTTTGCTGCAAAATACACCGTATCTTTTGGATGTGTTTGAGAGGATGAAGGGCTTCGTGTTGGCGCATTATTCTAATGAGGCTCAATAAGTGCCTTGCTTTGTTTCAGGTGAACGCACTGATAATGGTTCGCTTGATATGCTAATTGAAGGCGTGGCAGCTTTAATGTTCATTGTGGTGTTTTTATTCGTTGTCCGTCTGTTTATAACTGTTGTTTTGAGTCAATTCAAGATAATCAAAATTTGTTAAGGGTGAAGTAATGAAAATAGCAGTTTTGCCGGGTGACGGCAT
>JAVHSF010000059.1:2297-5500 GCA_036172035.1 Gallionella sp.
CGTCCAGCGATGGTCTATCCCGAACTGGTCAATTCTTCCAGCCTGAAGCCTGAACTGGTGTCGGGGCTGGACATCATGATTTTGCGCGAATTGACCGGCGACGTGTATTTCGGCCAGCCGCGCGGCATTCGTACGCTTGAGAACGGCGAGCGCCAGGGCTTTGACACCATGCATTACAGCGAGTCGGAAATCCGCCGCGTGGCGCATGTCGGCTTCAAGACCGCAATGAAACGTGGCTACAAACTGTGTTCGGTGGACAAGGCCAATGTGCTGGACACCAGCATGTTCTGGCGCGAGATCGTCACCGACGTGGCCAAGGAATACCCGGAGGTTGTGCTGTCGCATATGTATGTGGACAACGCGGCAATGCAACTGGTGCGTGCGCCCAAGCAGTTTGATGTGATTCTCACCGGCAACCTGTTCGGCGACATTCTGTCGGATGAGGCATCCATGCTGACCGGCTCGATCGGTATGTTGCCTTCCGCCTCGCTGGACGCGAACAACAAGGGGCTGTATGAACCGTGCCATGGTTCTGCGCCGGACATCGCCGGGCAGGACATCGCTAACCCGATCGCGACCATTCTGTCGGTGGCGATGATGATGCGTTACACTTTTGCGCAGGAAGAGGTCGCGCAGCGCATCGAAAATGCGGTGCATCAGGTGCTGCAAACAGGCTTGCGCACCGGCGACATCTTCGAGGCGGGTATGCAGAAGGTCGGTTGTACGGCGATGGGCGATGCGGTGGTCGCGGCGCTGTAGGCGATTCACAACTTGCGACTGGCGACTTGCGACCGGTTGTTCTATTTGATTTTAAGGATTTGAAACATGAGCAAGCAATATGACGTATGTATTTTGGGTGCGACCGGCGCGGTGGGCGAAGCGATGCTGTCCATACTGGAACAGCGCAATTTCCCGGTGCGTAATCTGTATCCGCTGGCCTCCAGCCGCTCGGCAGGCAGCAAGGTCACTTTCCACGGCAAGGAACTCACCGTGCTGAATGTGGACGATTTTGATTTCTCCAAGGCGCAGATCGGCTTGTTTTCGGCGGGTGGCAGCGTTTCCGAGAAATATGCGCCCATCGCGGCGGCAGCCGGTTGCGTGGTGATTGATAACACTGCGCACTTTCGCTATGACCGCGACATTCCGCTGGTGGTGCCGGAAGTGAACCCGCACGCCATCGCGCAATACACCAAGCGCGGCATCATCGCCAATCCGAACTGCTCGACCATCCAGATGCTGGTGGCCCTGAAGCCCATCAAGGATGCGGTGGGCATCTCGCGCATCAATGTGGCGACTTATCAGGCGGTGTCCGGCACAGGCAAGGAAGCGATTGATGAACTGGCCGCGCAAACCCGTGCGCTGTTCAATTCGCAGGATACGGAAGCGGTGGTCTATCCGAAACGCATCGCCTTCAACGTGTTGCCGCAGATTGATGTATTTATGGAAAATGGCTACACCAAGGAAGAGATGAAGATGGTCTGGGAAACGCAGAAGATCATGGAAGACGATTCGATTCTGGTGAATGCGACTGCCGCGCGCGTACCTGTTTTCTATGGCCATTCCGAAGCCGTACACATTGAAACCAAAAACAAGATTACTGCCGCACAGGCGCGTACCCTGCTGGAAAATGCCCCTGGTGTGGTGGTGATGGATGAACAGGTGGCAGGCGGCTGGCCGACTGCGGTGGACGCGGCCGGTACGGATGCGACCTACGTTGGTCGGATACGCGAAGATATTTCGCACCCGAGGGGCTTGGATATGTGGGTGGTGAGTGATAACGTGCGCAAGGGCGCGGCGTTGAATAGCGTGCAAATCGCCGAGATATTGATTGCCGACTATCTGAAATAGTTCGCGTTTGGGCATTTTTGGCTTGTTCGGATGACCCGGTAATGATATTTTTATCGTTAATACATATAGTGAGGCGACTAGCGTGCGAAAAACACTTGTAAAACAACCTGTTAATCGGGTGAGCGGACAAGCAGGAACAAGCGGATCGAAGTTTATGCTGAAAATCCTTGGCGTAGCGGTCGGTTTGACGCTGGGTTCCTTGGCGCACGCCGTGGGATTGGGCGGTATCAACGTGGTTTCGGCGCTTGGGCAACCGTTAAAGGCGGAGATCGAATTGGTGGCGGTCAGCAAGGCGGATAAATCCAGCCTGGTTGCACGGCTCGCTTCGCCGGATGCCTACAAAGGTGCGGGTCTGGAATATCCTCGCGGGGTGAAATACAGCTTTCAGGTCGAGACTCGTGCGAATGGCGATGCTTACCTCAAGTTAAGCAGCAATCAGGAAATCAATGATCCGTTTGTCAGTTTGCTGGTCGAGCTGTCCTGGTCATCCGGTAAATTGATGCGCGAATATACTTTTTTGCTCGATCCTCCCGGTTACGTCGCCGCTCAAGCAAAATTTTCAGAAGTGCGGGTTGTCGCGCCAGCGGCGTTGCAGTCTGCCCCACTGCCACCCGTTCAAACAACCCAAGCCGCAGCAGTTATACCGGTTGCCAAACCTGCTGCGCACTCAGTACCAAAATCTATCAAAAAAGAGCCGGTTGCCCCGTCGCAACAAGTTAAGGTGACAGGTGCTATCAATGTGCCAACAGGAGATATTGCCGTCAAACGTGGCGATACCTTGAACAAAATTGCCGTCGCTATCAAGCCTGAGGATGTCAGCCTGGAACGTATGCTGGTTGCCTTGTATCGCGCCAACGTCAATCAGTTCGACGGCGCAAACATGAATCGTATCCGTGTGGGTAAAATCCTGCGTCA
Organism: Gallionella sp.; assembly: GCA_036172035.1. Taxonomy (GTDB): domain Bacteria; phylum Pseudomonadota; class Gammaproteobacteria; order Burkholderiales; family Gallionellaceae; genus Gallionella. Next base: position 5,061 of record JAVHSF010000059.1, read on the forward strand.
GCCGGATCAGGATGCGCTGATGAACGTGACGCAATCGGAGGCGGTTCAGGAGATTCATGTTCAGGCATCCGACTGGAATGCTTACCGTCAAAAACTGGCTGGCGCGGCTACCGGCAGAGCTATGCCCGAAGCTCCCCGTCAGGCTGTTAGCGGCAAAATTACCAGTGCGGTGGCTGATAAAACACCGGTAGCCAGTGAGTCTGCCAAGGAAGTGTTGCATCTTTCCAAGGGTGAAATTCCAGGTGACAAAGTCGTATCGGGTGCCGCCGGGCGAGCTGCCAGAGATCAGGAAAAAGGAGATCAGGAAAAACATGATGCGGCAACCGAGGACGCGATTGCAACCAGCAAGGCGTTGAGCGAGGCAAAGACTCGTACTGCGCTGCTGGAAAGTAACCTTAAAGACATGCAGCGCCTTGCCGAACTCAAGTCTGAAGCCGGTG
>JAVHSF010000059.1:5600-8319 GCA_036172035.1 Gallionella sp.
GCTGGGTCGTCGCAAAAGCGCGGCCACTTCAGTCGGTCAGGCAGATAATGAGATCGGTGATACTACCATTGGTGCGTCAACCGGTCATCTGACTGAACCCGTTGTGCCGTCTCCTGATACCGGCGATTTTACGGTGGGAGAGGGGGTGGCAGAAGTTGCCCAGGCTGGGCATGAAGAAATTGATCCAATCGGCGAGGCGGATTTGTTCCTGAACTTTGGTCGGGACGAGCAGGCAGAGCGGGTGCTTAAAGACGCTTTGTTGCATACCCCTGACAACCACCAGATACATTTGAAGCTGCTGGGTATCTATGCGGATCGCCAGGATGTCGAGGCATTTTTGGTCATAGAAGATCAGTTGCAGCGGTCAGGTGATGAAGATGCCATTCGTCAGGCTGCCGAGCTGGCCAAGAAGTTGGGATTGGGCGAATCATCCGGCATCGAGGATGCAGATAGCGCGACGGCGATTTATTCTCAGCCACATTTTGCGGCGGATGAATTGCCCGTTAACGCCGTAGGCATGCCGCTGGATAGCGCGGTTCCTGACGCAGTCGGAACATCTGAAGCGGTTGGTTCCCAAGCGATTCAGGAAGAAGGGTTGGATTTTGACCTGACGGAAAGTCAGCCCGTTATCAGTCATGTGGACGAGGTGGATTTCGATGTGACTTCGACCAACCCTGCACTGCCTGTACCGGATATGTTGGATTTTGATATTTCATCGTACGAATCGAAACCTGCTGCGGCGAAAAAAACGGAAGAAGAGGAATTGCCGAATCTCGATGACCTGATTTTCGATGTGACGGGTACACACGCAGTCCAGCCCGATGCGGGAGTCAAGGCAACGGAAGCCGAAACGGTTGCGGAAGAAGATGACGGTATGGAATTTATGCTCGACTTTCCATTGGATGAGGTGAAGGAACAGACTGCCGCGCCTGTTCCGGAAATCAATCTTGACGATATAAGTCTCGATATGGATGACATCACCCGGCCTGTCAGAGAACAGCCTGTCAGCGAAGCCGCTTCTCTTGATGCGAACCCGGCTTCAGCAGTGACTGATGTGACACCGGTTGATGCGGCCGAACTCTATCAGGAAGTGGCGACCAAGATTGATCTGGCCAGAGCCTACCAGGAGATGGGGGATGAAGTCGGCGCACGCGAAATTCTTGATGAGGTCATGCTGGACGGAGATGATGAACAAAAGCAGCAGGCGCAACTGATCATCAAGCAACTGGCTTGATTGACTATTGATGTGTTTCGGCAGCTCTTCGCGAGCTGCCGTTTTTTTTGGAGCAAGCTCATGTGGCAACACCCGGTGAGGCTACATCCTGCCACGCAAATTCTGGTCTGGTGCCTGTTGGTTGCCGCGATGCAATTTTTGGCTTCGGTGCGCCTGCTGATGGCGGGCGGGGTCGTCTTGTCGTTCGCCTTCGCGCTGTCCCGTCATAAATTTCTCCAGTTAGTGCGCCGCACCCGCTGGATCATGCTTTCCCTGTGGATGATCTATGCCTATAGCACGCCGGGGCAGGCGTTGTTCGACGGGTTGGGTTGGGGCAGTCCCAGCCGGGAAGGCTTGCTCGATGGCAGTTTGCAGTTGATGCGTCTGCTGGTCGCGCTTGCCGCCCTGGCGGTTCTGTTGGATAGGTTGCATCGGCAGCAGTTGATGGCGGGGTTGTACAGTCTGTTTTTGCCGCTGCAATGGATGGGCTTGTCGCGGGAAAGGTTGGCGGTGCGTCTGGCACTGACGCTGCATTATGCCGAGGTGGCGATGTTGCGCGAAACCCGCACCTGGCAGGCGGTGCTGCAAAGTCTGTTCGAGCCGCAGGTTGAAGCGAGTCAATCCATGGTGTTGCCGGTGTGTCGTTTCACCGTTGTAGATGGTTTGACGCTGGCGGGTTCGGTGCTGTTGCTGGGGGTAGCGATGCAATGAGAATCGCGCTGGGTGTTGAATATGATGGCCGTCCTTATTTTGGATGGCAAAGCCAGCCGGATCAACCTACCGTGCAGGATGCCTTGCAGGCGGCGTTGAGCCAGATCGCCGCTGCGCCGATTTCAGTCATCGCCGCAGGGCGTACCGATACCGGCGTACATGCATTGGAGCAGGTGGTGCATTTCGAGACTCCGGCAAAACGTCCGCTGAACGCCTGGGTGCGTGGCGCGAACGCGCTGCTTCCCGACAGCATCGTGGTGCGCTGGGCGCATCCGGTGTCAGATGAATTTCACGCGCGCTTCTCGGCGCAGGGGCGCAGCTACCGTTATCTGCTCATTAACCGCCCGGTGCGCTCCGCCATTCAGGCGGGGAAAATGGGCTGGTTTCACCTGCCGCTGGATGTGGCGGCGATGCAACGGGCGGCACAATATTTGCTCGGCGAACATGACTTCAGCGCCTTCAGGGCGGCGGAATGCCAGGCAAAATCTCCAGTCAAGTGTTTGAATAATTTGGATATTTATAAAAAAAGAGAAATGCTGGTGTGCGATTTTCAGGCGAACGCCTTTTTGCATCATATGGTACGCAATATCGTGGGTTGTCTGGTGTATGTCGGCAAAGGCAAGTATCCGCCGGAGTGGCTGGCGGAGGTGTTGGCAAGCCGCCAGCGCTGTCTCGCCGCACCGACCTTTGCGCCGGATGGATTATACTTGCGCCGCATCCAATATGAAGCCAAGTGGGGATTGCCTCAGCAGCAGGATTGAGGATTGAGGATTGAGGATTGAGGATTGAGGATTG
>JAVHSF010000060.1:0-1747 GCA_036172035.1 Gallionella sp.
AATGGCCCAGATAGCTATAATTTGGCGGCGAGCGTGCTGGCGGGCGGTGGTTTTGCCTTAAATAATGTGGCTGTGTATGTCGATGCCAATGCGGATGGTATTCCTGATAATCAAACGCCTTTGCTAAATACAGGGCTTATTGCCCCTGGGGGGGCTATAAATGTTGTGCTGGCAGCGACTGTACCAATTAACGCCGCAGTAGGAAACGCTGTGCAAGCAGTCATTACCGCAGCAGCGACGGCCACGTTGCTACCTGCTGTGCAACAAAGCAACATTGATACTTTAACGGTTTCTGCACAGGCGGTGGTGGTGGCGAACAAGTCGTTTAGCTTGGTTTCAGGTTTGTCTCCTAATATCAATGGTGGGAATCACATTACGGTAACGCTCACGCTGACAAACACGGGTAACGCGCCTGCGAGCAACGTGCAAATTAGCGATGTGATTGGTGCGGTCAACGTGGCTCCTGCTTATGATACGAGTGGTATGAGCTATGTCGCCAATAGTGGCCGCTGGAATGGAGGTGCGCTGCTCGATAGTGGGATAGGGAATCCCCTTGGCATCAGTTATGTCGCTAACACTATCGCGGGAGTTACTCAAATTAACGCGACATTAAGCAGTTTGGCTGTGGGTGCAAGCACACAGTTAACTTTTGCCGTAGATGTCTTGCCTGGATTGCTGGTGGGTAGCGCGCAAACGAATAACATTGCCAGCGTCACTTATTCGGACGGCTTGGCGCAACAGTCCACCAATAGTAATGTGGCTATTTACACGGTACAAGCTGGCGTTGCACTGTCTCCTGATTTAACCTTGAACAAATCACACGTTGGCAATTTTACGGTGGGTTTCCCAGGAACATTTAATCTCTCGGTTCGTAATCAAGGGAGTGCACCCACCTCGGGCAATGTAACGATTACAGATAATCTGCCAGTGGGATTAACTTTTGTTCCTGTGGCTTCTGGTGGAAATGGTTGGATATGCAGCGCAGTTGGGCAGCAAGTCACTTGCTCTAACCCAGCGATTATTGCGAATGGGGCGACTGCGCTCACCTTGCCTATTACGGTGATGCCGACTGCTGCGGCACAGCTAGCATCCCCTCTGCTCAATACCGCGCGAGTGGGTGGTGGGGGCGAGTTGCCAATATACGGTGGTAATAATACGGCCAGTGATAGCGTGATTATTGGGCTTGCCGCCAGCGTTTCTGGGCATGTTTGGCTTGATTTGAACCATGATCGTGTCTTGCAGGGCACTGAACCGTTAGTGCCTAATTGGGAAGTTGAGCTGCTTAATGCTGCTGGACAGTTGGTTGCGTCAGCGATAACAGATGTCACTGGTGCATACAGCATAGCTTCCGTTTTGCCCGGCAATGGCTACCAGTTGCGTTTTCGTGATCCAGCGAATGGGGTGTATTACTCAACACCTGTTAATGGTGAAGGGGGGGCTGTGTTGTGGCCTGGTGTCATTATTGGCAGCGGAAAGATACAAAATCTAAATTTATTACCAGGCAGTAATGTGTTTCAGCAAAGCCTGCCGCTCGATCCTAGTGGAGTGGTATATGACGCGATTACTCGTGTTCCTGTTCCTGGTGCAACAGTGGCTTTAGTAGGGCCTGCTGGTTTTAATCCCGCGCTGCATTTATTCGGTGGTCTTGCGAACGTAACTCAAATCGTTGGTGCGCAGGGTCTTTACCAATTCTTATTGGTCGCAGGCGCACCTGCGGGTCTTTACCAGATTGCCGTGACTCCTCCCG
>JAVHSF010000061.1:0-8190 GCA_036172035.1 Gallionella sp.
GCCACAGCGAAGAGGTGCGCATTATAGACATCTTCTTCAGAACGTCAACACCTTTTTGAAATATTGCTGAAATAAATTACAGGCAAACTGCCTGACTCTGTTTTTAATTACAATAGCGGCTACTCTGAAAGGCGCAAATGTCATTGATTACACTTGGAATTGAATCATCTTGCGATGAAACCGGTATCGCACTTTATCAAATGGGGCGCGGATTGCTGGCGCACGCACTGCACACCCAAATCCCCCTGCACCGTGAATATGGCGGGGTCGTGCCGGAACTCGCTTCACGCGAACATGTGCATCGCGTCATTCCTCTGGTGCAGCAGGTATTAAGTGAAGCGAATATCTCGCTCAAACAGATAGACGCGATTGCCTACACGCAAGGTCCAGGCTTAGGCGGCGCGCTATTGGTCGGTGCCAGCGTCGCGAACGCGCTGGCCTTTGCGCTGGATATCCCTACTATCGGCATCCATCACCTTGAGGGGCATTTACTTTCCCCGCTGTTATCCGCACCCGCCCCCGAATTCCCTTTTATTGCACTGTTGGTATCGGGTGGACACACCCAACTGATGCGCGTGAATGGCGTAGGTCAATACACTTTGTTGGGCGAAACACTGGACGATGCGGCTGGCGAAGCCTTCGACAAGAGCGCGAAACTGCTGGGATTGGGCTATCCGGGTGGATCTGAACTGGCGAAGTTGGCGGCGATGGGACGTTCCGGTATTTATAAATTACCTCGCCCCATGTTGCACAGCGGTGATTTTAATTTCAGCTTCAGCGGATTAAAAACCGCCGTATTAACGTTGGTCAGACAAAGCGACGACGATGCCCAGACACGCGCCGACATTGCTTGTGCGACACAGGAAGCCATTATTGAGGTGCTGGCGCACAAGGCGCGCTCGGCTTTGGCAAAAAGCGGCTTAAATCAATTGGTCGTAGCGGGCGGTGTGGGCGCGAACCAGATGCTGCGCAGCCGTTTGAGCCAGGATATAGAAACAAAGGGCGGCAAGGTGTTTTATCCCGACCTGGAATTCTGCACCGACAACGGCGCGATGATCGCCTTCGCTGGCGCATTACGCTTAGCCCAGCAGGAGGGCTGCAAAGATTATCGTTTCAACGTCAAGCCGCGCTGGAACCTGGAAGAGATTGGCCTGAGTAGCTAGACAGTCTTCTTGCTGCCAATCTTGCCTTCCTTGCCCGTCATCAGGTTCTGGATGTTGCTTTTGTGCCGCCAGATCAGCAACATGGACATGATGGCCGTGGCAATCACCAACTCGGGTCGCAAGTGAACCACCATGGCATAAACAGGTGCGGCAATCGCCGCGACCAGTGCCGATAAGGACGAATAACGGAACACTGCTGCCATCACTATCCAGGTCAATAAAACCCCCAGCCCCATCCAGCCGTTCAACGCCAGCAACACGCCCAGCGCGGTCGCCACGCCTTTGCCGCCTTTGAATTTCAGAAAAACCGGAAACACATGACCGAGAAACACCGCCAACGCCACCAGTGATACCATCAGCAAACCTTGCGCATCATGAGGCGCGAACTTAATGGCGAGGAATACCGACAGCCAGCCTTTCCCCGCATCGCCCAACAAAGTCAGCGCAGCCGCCGCCTTCTTACCGCTGCGCAACACGTTGGTCGCACCGGGATTACCCGAACCGTAAGTGCGAGGATCGGCCATGCCGAACGCCTTGCTGGTCACAACGGCAAAGGAAATCGAGCCAAGCAGATAAGCGGCCACAACAAAAATTAGGGTCAACATCGGGAATACCTTAGAATTCGATAGCCACAGATTCTACTTGATTCACCACTTAGCCACCAACCTGCACAAACACATGGACATCATCTTTCTACGCGAGCTCAAAGTCACCACGCTGATCGGCATCTACGAACGTGAAAAACTCGTGCCGCAACCCTTGCAGCTAGACCTCGACATTGCCATGCCCAACAGCCAGGCTTGCTTCAGCGACGACATCAACGATGCGCTGGATTACGCCAATATTGCGCAACATATCCAAACCGTATTGAGTGAAGGCCATTTTTCATTGCTGGAAACACTCGCCGAACACATCGCGCAAATCATCCTCAAGGATTTCAATGCGCCTTGGGTCAAGGTCAGTGTCGCCAAACTTCAAGCCATACGCGGCTGCAAGATGGTGGGGATCAGCATCGAGCGAGGACAAATTACCCGGCCAGATTAAATTGACTGCTCCCGCCAAAATCCCTCCCGCTACGCTTTCCAGACTCGCCAAGCTGGGCATCCGGCATCGCGCGGATTTACTGCTGCATCTGCCTTTGCGCTACGAGGATGAAACGCATTTAGCGCCGATAGACACCGCACAGCCGGGCGAGACGGTGCAGGTACAGGGCGTTATCACGCACGCGGAAATTATTTTCAAGCCGCGCCGCACGCTGGTTTGCCGCTTGCAGGATTCAAGCGGCGAAATGTATTTGCGCTTCCTGAATTTTTATCCCAGCCTGCAACGGCAACTCGCCGTGGACAAGCAAATCCGTGCAGTTGGCGAGGTGCGCATGGGCTATTACGGGCTGGAGATGGTGCATCCGAAATGCCGCCCGGTAAGCGACGAAACCCCGCTGCAAACCAGCCTCACGCCCATCTATCCGACCACGGCGGGGCTGTCCCAAGCCAATTTACGCAAGTACATCGCCAACGCGCTGGAGGTAGTTCCCGTCGGCGATCCGCTGCCGGAACATTATTGCAATAACTTGAATTTATTGGGTTTTATGGATGCGCTTCGGCTCTTGCACCATCCCGCACCAGACATCGCCGCGAGCTGTCTGGAGGATAAGAACCATGCCGCATGGCGGCGCATCAAGTTTGATGAATTGCTGGCGCAGCAACTTTCGATGCGCGTACACCACCGCGAACGCAGCCAGCGCAGCGCGCCGCCCATGCCGCCGCAGGGTCATTACACCGATGGATTGCTGGAGAACCTGCCGTTTGCGCTAACCCGTGCGCAACAAAAAGTCCTGGCCGAAATCAGTGCCGATCTGGTCAAACCCCATCCGATGCAGCGCCTGTTGCTGGGCGATGTCGGCAGCGGCAAGACCATCGTCGCCGCGCTCGCCGCCTTGCAAGCAATCGAAAACGGCTATCAGGCAGCCCTCATGGCTCCCACCGAAATCCTCGCCGAACAGCATTATCTCAAGCTGCGCGAATGGTTAGCCCCGCTAGGCATCACGCCGGTCTGGCTGTCCGGCAGCCTTAAGAAGAAGGATAAACGTCTGGCGGCGGAAAAAATCGCTTCAGGCGAAACACAGTTGGCCATTGGCACGCACGCGCTGTTTCAGGAACAGATTACTTTTTGTAAACTGGGGCTGGCGATTGTGGACGAACAACACAAGTTTGGCGTGCAACAACGCCTGGCGCTCCATGCCAAAGGCAAGCAAATCGGGCTGCAAACCGATTTACAAACTGCCGAGCCGCACCAGTTGATGATGAGCGCGACACCGATTCCACGCACGCTGGCGATGAGCTATTACGCCGATCTGGATGTGTCGGTGATAGACGAATTGCCACCCGGACGTACGCCAGTCCTGACCAAACTGGTGAACAATGCGCGCCGCGACGAAGTGTTCGAGCGAGTGCGCGCCGCTTGCATGAGTGGGCAGCAGGCTTACTGGGTATGCCCGTTGATCGAGGAATCCGAAGTGTTGCAGTTGCAGAATGCCGAAGAAACCTTTCAGTTACTGACAGAGACTTTCCCGGAACTGCGCATCGGCCTGGTGCATGGCCGCCTGGACAGCAGCGAAAAAATCCGCGTGATGGCCGCGTTCAAAGCGGGCGAACTGCAATTGCTGGTCGCCACCACAGTGATCGAAGTCGGCGTGGATGTACCCAACGCCAGCCTGATGGTGATAGATCACAGCGAGCGCATGGGGCTGGCGCAACTGCACCAGTTGCGCGGGCGGGTGGGACGCGGCGCAGAGCATAGCCTGTGTATTCTGTTGTTTCAAAAACCGCTGTCCGAGCTGGCCAGAACCCGGCTGAAAGTCATCTTCGAAAATACCGACGGCTTCGCCATCGCCCAACAAGACTTACAATTGCGCGGCCCCGGCGAATTGCTGGGAGCCCGGCAAAGCGGCGTGGCAATGTTGCGTTTCGCCGACATAGAGGCAGATGCAGATTTATTGGAACAGGCGCGCGAAGTCGCCGATGAATTATTAGTGGATTATCCCGATGCGGCACAGGCGTATTTGCGGCGCTGGATAGCCAACAAACATGACTATTTGCATGTATGAAGGGTATGAAAAAAGAGTATCCCCCGACAATTCTGGAAAACACCATGCCCTTTTCCTCCCCTGCCAAATCCCCCCCCTTTGCGGAAGGGGGTACGTCGCTACGCGAATCCCGGCTAACTGACACCTTCTGGAACGGTACAGCGACGGGCTGTACCGCCGAACTGCTGCCCTGGCTGCGCGACCACGGTTCGTTGACGCAGCGCATCGTGCAACGTTGCGCAGGCTTCGCCGTGCGCAATGTACGCGATGGTCTGGCGCGCATCGCGCTGGATGAATCCGCCTTGCTGGGCATCGCGCCGCGCCAGTTGGCCTGGTCGCGCGAAGTCTTTTTGTATGCCGACGGCAAGCCGGTGGTGTTTGCGCATAGCACCTGTGCCGCCGGCAATCTGCGCGGCGCGTGGCGTGCGATGAGCGGACTAGGCAACCGCTCGCTGGGCAGTTTACTGTTTACCCATCCGCTGGTGGTGCGCCAGCCCCTGCGCTATCAGGCATTACGCAGCAGACACCCGCTGTATCGTCGCGCGGCTACTGTGTTAGCCGCGCCGCCAACCAGACTATGGGCGCGCAGGTCTTTGTTTTATTTGCAAAATGCACCGCTTCTGGTGACAGAAGTATTTTTGCCGGAGATAGTGCGACTACGCGCATAGCAAGACAAGAATCGCTGCTGCCGCTATTGGTTTTTGAGCGCGCCGACTGTTCACGCCTCGGCTGTTGTCATTCATGGTCAGACATCGTGCAGCGTTTACAGCCGGTTTCAATCTGGACAGTCGCGTGTTCGATGGCAAACCGGTCATGCAATTCATCGGCAATCTGTTCCAGAAAGGCATCGCCGGGATGTCCCTCCGGCATCGAAAGATGCACACTCAAAGCGATTTCAGAGGTACTCATCGCCCACACATGCAGGTCATGCACCCCGCAGACATGCGGCAGCAATCCCAGATAAGCCCGCACTTTATCCAGTTCTATGGACGCAGGCACGCCATCCAGTGAAAGATGTAACGATTGCCGCAACAAGTCCCATGTTCCCAACAAAATCACCAGCGCAATCACCAGGCTGATGGCCGGATCCAGCCACGTCCAGCCCGTCCAGATAAACAGTGCACCCGCAATCACCACACCCAGCGACACCAGCGCATCTGCCGCCATATGCAAAACAACACCATGCAGGTTGAGATCGTCCTGATTGCCTGACATGAACAGCCAGGCGGTGATGCCGTTGACGACCACGCCGATGGCAGCGACCAGCATGACGGTATCGGCTGCCACTGGCACGGGATGAGAAAATCGGGAAACCGCTTCCCAAATGATGCCGCCAACCGCGACCAGCAGAATCAGCGCGTTGAACAGCGCAGCGAGTATCGTGGCTCGCCCCCAGCCGTAGGTATGTTTGCGGTCGGGGCGCAGCCGCGCCAGACGATAGCCACCCCAAGCCATCAACAAACCGAATACATCGCTAAGATTGTGTCCGGCATCGGCAAGCAGCGCGAGCGAATCGCTACGCCAGCCATAAAACGTCTCGACCAGCACAAAACCAATGTTGAGCGCAATACCAAGGGCGAAGGCGCGACCAAAGTCGGCGGGCGCATGTGCGTGGTGGTGATGTTCGTGAGCCATGGTGGTATTTATTAATCCGAGCAGACGCTGTCACCCGCCTGGATCGGCGGGCAAGGCACGCTGCCGTAAGAGCAAAACACGCAACAATCGCCCGGCTTGGGCTTGAGCAGCGTATGGCAGTTTGGGCATTCATAAAACCACTGGCAGGAATCCGTGGGCATGGACAGCAACGGGTCATGGCCGCACAACGGACAAGTCAACCGCGAGTTAATTTGTATATTCATGTTTAAGTTGAAGAAATTTTCTCCGGTGTGAATTACGAATGTGCCAATATACAGAAGGTATTTATCTTTTGCTCATCACAAAACAGACTGGCGGGTTAAAATCGCACCATGAATTTCTCCGAACGCCTCCAACTCTACTTCCAGCTCACCCGCTTGCATCGTCCCATCGGCATCCTGCTGCTGTTGTGGCCGACACTGTGGGGCGTGTGGATTGCAGCCGACGGGCATCCGTCATGGTTAATCGTGTGCATCTTCACGCTCGGCACGGTGCTGATGCGCTCGGCGGGCTGCGTCATCAACGACTATGCCGACCGCGACATAGATAAGCATGTGAAACGCACCCAGGATCGCCCGATCACCAGCGGCAAGGTCTCGCCGCACGAGGCGCTGTGGCTGGCGACGGCGCTCGCCGTCATTTCATTTCTGCTGATTCTGCCGCTCAACACGCTGACCTTGCTGCTCTCGATTCCGGCGGTTTTTTTGGCTGCCAGCTACCCCTTTACCAAACGCTTTCTGGTCATCCCCCAAGCCTATCTCGGCATCGCCTTCGGCTTCGGCATTCCGATGGCCTTCGCCGCCACACTAGGCACTGTGCCCCCCGTTGCGTGGCTGCTGCTGATCGCCAACGTATTCTGGGCGATTGCCTACGACACCGAATATGCCATGGTGGACCGCGATGACGACATCCATCTCGGCATCCATTCCTCGGCATTGTTATTCGGCAAGTACGATGTCATCGCCGTGATGGCTTGCTACCTGATCGCCCTGACCGCGCTGGCTGTTGCCGGGCTGATGACAAGTATGGGCATGGCATACTTTGTCGGCCTGATGGTAGCGGAAGGCATCGCGCTGTATCACTACCGTCTCATCAAGGACAGAAGCCGCGAGCGTTGCTTCTCGGCTTTCCTGCATAACAACTGGTTCGGGGCGGCGATATTCGCCGGGGTGGTGGGGGATTATCTGCTCGCATGACCCGGATGACGTTCACCAGCCGCTTGCCAACATCTTCAACGCTTCCAGATCGCGCCGCACCCATTCGGCATCCTGTTCGAATTTGTCGGCCGTCATCCCGGGCCGACGGAACAAGGTCAATTGCACCTCAGCACCCTCGCCGTTCGCGATCACTCTGAGGGGTACATACACCGTTTGCCCGTCCGCCAGTTCGACCCGGTGATCCATGATGCCGAAGTCGTTATGAGCCGTGAAACGTATGCTAACCGTCCCGGTCGAACCGGTCGCTTTCCAGACCGAGCCTTCCTGGCGCAAGTCCGCATCGCTCAGGCCAGACGCCCATTCCGCAAAGCGCTCCGGACGCCAGATGCGTTCATAGAGCGCCTTCCAGTCAAAGGGGATGGAAACGCTGACAGTGCGACTCTCCAGCATGTTCACTCTTCCAACAGGCTGCGTAGCATCCACGCATTTTTCTCGTGAACCTCCATGTGCGCCGAGGGCAGATCAACCGTCGGCTGGTCGCCCGCCTTGTCGGCGACGGGCAACACTTCGCGCGCGGTGCGCACCACGGCTTCCTGTCCGGCGACGAGTTGCCGGATCATCTCTTTCGCGCTGCCGCTGCTGTCCCTGATGCCGGTGGGAGCGGCGAATTCCTGGTAGCTGCCCGGCGCGGTATAGCCGGGCAAGTGGATGCGCTCGGCGACCAGATTCACCGCGTTCCAAGTCCCGGTGTACTGCGTCATGAACATCAGATGCAGGGTCTGAAACATCGGCCTGGTGACGTTCCAGTGGAAGTTGTGGGTCTTGAGATAGAGGGTGTAGGTGTCCGCAAGTACGCGCGCCAGCCCGTCTACGACTTGCTTGCGGTCTTTTTCCGGGATGCCGATGTTGAGGCTGGATTTTTTGCTCATGGTGTTCTCCCTGAAGTGAATTCATCGGTTGCGGGCAGTTCCTGCTCTACGCTACAGCCTTCCAAACCCAAGCCCAGCATGGCTAATGCTGCCACAAATTCCTGCACATAAACATGATGTGAAAGAAAGTTAAGCATGATGGTTCTCCTTAAAATTTTTCGATTATTTGAAAATGGCGCGGCCACATGCGGCTGCCGACCGCGCCGTACACTCACACCAAA
>JAVHSF010000062.1:0-1740 GCA_036172035.1 Gallionella sp.
GCTGCGGCTCACTGTTCCATGCCGCTAGCGTGGGACGCGCCACGACTTCAGTATCGGGCGCAGGCTCCTCAAACTTGGGAACAAATTCCTTAGCTTCGAAAGGAATGGACGCATAGGCATTCACGCTGGGCTTGCCATCCCGATACGCCAGTTGTGAACCCAGCCAACCCCAGCGATATTCCAAGGCCAACCCTAAACCTTTTTTGCGCTTATCAACACCTGTTTGCGCTGAGTACAAATCTTGTTTGTAATTATTGGCATCGTATTCAGCCACAACCGCTACGCCACCCCAGTTTTTTGGTTCGTAACGCGCCCCTGCGAAAACGCCATGAATGCGCCCACTACCCACGCCTAAGGTCGCATCCAAATCGCCGAACTGTTTGCTGGCGGCAAGATACTTGGCTTTGAACAAGCCTGTACCTTGCACATCATCAATACCAAAAGCGACGGAAGGGGTATTCCAGTCTTCCTCAAGCAACAACACTCGACCGCTAACAACTTTATCTTTGTAGTCGCCATAGTTTACCCAAGCTCGGCTAAATGTAGGATCAACCGTCCTCATAATACGTTCATAACGCGCATAGAACTCTACGCGCGGCAATAATGTGACACTGCTCCACTCAGCAGAATAGGGTGCTGAAAAACTATAGCCTAGGCGAAATGTACCATCTGCCTCAAGTCGTCCACTTGGCATATTGATGTAACCTGTTTCACCCACTAGATTGGGTTGCGCGATGACTGGAATCGCCACTCCAGAAAACAGCCCCCCAACCACCAGTATCAGCCCATATTTTATTTTTTTAGTCATAGTTAATTTAGCCCACAAATATGCCACTGTTCGGCTGTACCGTCGATATGCTCGCCAAGCTTGATGACTCTTCCCTGATAACTGGCGCGGGTTCCGTCCATCGCCACCACCTCTAAGTACAATTTAGCTTCGTCCACACGTTCTACTTTCGCACGCAATTGCTGGCTTGCATTCAAACCCAGTGGTAACTCGGCACACAACACCATGCCCTGCGTCAAATCCTTAGGTTGCTGTATAGCCACTTGCTTACGCCGTGACTCCATCACACTCCACCCCATGCGTAAATCATTTTGCCACAGGCCTTCGTATCGGTCTCCGCTTCCCCACTGGAATATCCCCCACCCCTGGCGTTTGTCATGATCATATTCGCCCTCGTAACGATCCCCCGCCCAAGGGGTTGAGTCGCCCCAGATATAAGTGCCTTTACCATGTCGGTAGTCGTCAAGAAATTCACCCACATAACGATCACCATTAGCCATTACTTTGATTCCCTTACCGTGCTTTTTGCCGGCCACAAAATCACCGCGATAGGTACTCGTTCCAGTAACTTCAGCATATCCCTCTGCCAGCCCATTTTGACAAGCTCCGTGATATTCGCCAACCGCCAAATCGGGATCAAGTACTTTGCAGTTTTGCACAGCAGGTGACAGCACCGCACATGAACTCACCAGTGGCAATAACAAGCCTAGCCACCACCAACCAGGTACAACAGACCGTGATAGCTTGCTCGTCGATGGGTCGGGTTTTAACCCAACAGGTCGGGTCAAAACCCGACCTACAAGAACAATCCAATAGTTGAGTAAAGCGCGCGTCACGCGAACAACTCCGCTTCAGAGAGCAGCTTCCCCTGAGCATCTTTGGCCGATAGCGCGGGGGGATTTTGCAATTGCCAATCAATCGCTAATGCAGGATCGTCCCAGCGAATGCTGCGT
>JAVHSF010000063.1:0-8161 GCA_036172035.1 Gallionella sp.
GCCAACCCGCATCCGACCACAGAACTGGAATACCACTCCCCTTTTGAACTGCTGATTGCGGTGATGCTCTCCGCGCAGGCTACCGACATCAGCGTCAACGCCGCCACCCGGCAGCTCTACCCGGTCGCCAACACGCCTGAGGCGATTCAGGCACTTGGCGAAGAAAAACTGATTGGATACATCCAGCGTATCGGCCTGTACAAGACCAAAGCCAAACATATCATGCAGACCTGCCGCCTCCTGCTGGAGCGGCACGGCGGCGCAGTGCCGCAGACCCGCGAGGCGCTGGAAGCCTTGCCCGGCGTGGGACGCAAGACCGCCAACGTGATACTCAACACCGCCTTCGGCCAGCCGACCATCGCGGTGGATACGCATATCTTCCGCGTCAGCAATCGCATCGGACTTGCACCCGGCAAGACCGTGCTGGAAGTGGAGCAGAAACTGCTCAGGGTGATACCGAAGGAATTCCTACCGGACGCGCATCACTGGCTGATCTTACATGGCCGCTATATTTGCCAGGCACGCAAGCCCCGCTGCGCCGAGTGTCTTATTTATGATTTATGCGAATATAAACAAAAGGTTATATAAATGTTTTTCAATCCATCCCGCGATGAAGCGCGGCAATTTCTGTTTGAAACCTGGCGCAAACGCCGCGAGAAATCGCTGCTGACTCCGTTGGAAGACCTGGCCGCACAACTGATCGAAAAACACCCGGAATACCATGCGGCATTCGAGAATCCGGATCACTATCTGGAACGCGATTATTCGCCGGAACAGGGCGAAGCCAACCCCTTCCTGCACCTGATGATGCACCTCACCATCGAGGAGCAAATCTCCATAGACCAACCGCCGGGGATACGCGCCCACTTCGTGCGCTTGACCCACCAGTACGAATCGGAACACGACGCGCAACACCGCATGATGGAATGCTTGAGCGAAATGATCTGGCAAGCCCAACGCAACCGCGCCCAGCCAGACGCGACGGTCTATCTCAACTGTCTGATTGGCAACTAACTTCCCGGCATGAACGCAAAGCAAAGTGCCGTTCATCTAAAACCAAACTATCTGTAGCCCTGATGCCAGTGTCCGATTGTGCCTATAATCAGCCTCCTGTATTCATTGCACACACCAGAAGCCTGTCGGATTATCGTTCCACAAGCTGTAACGTCTCGATTACACGAAAAAAATAAAAAATTTGAGGATACGAGGATGAATAAAATTCAATTGCTATATGTCGCCAATGAAATAACCAACGAGAATGGTTTGAACCGGCAGGAGTTGTCTTTTTTTATACAGGTGGAAAACCTTGCCTTTGCCAAACAGGTGGATATTGTCTGGGCGGGTGAGGATGATGTCTGGCAAATTCTGCCTGCGGCCTATCACAGCACCTCGGAACGCAACCAGGAATACTGGAATGCCACAACGACCCTTGTTCCAGCAGCCGATGAGTCCCTTCCCGGCAATATTCAGTTCGCCGTGCGTTACCGGGTTTCAGGAGAAGAATACTGGGATAACAATGACAGCCTGAATTATCACAGCCAGCCCCATTCCATGGTTCAGGCAGCAGCCCCTCTTCCCTGGCTCAACATCGGCTTTAATAAAAACCTGAATGATCAGCAGGAGCTCATCCCCGTTAAATTTGTAATAAACCAGCCCCTTCATGTCAAAAAGGTCAGCGTACACTACACAACTAACGATTGGTCGCTCGCCAATATCACTCCCTGTTATCTCAAGGAAATGCTTCCTCTTGAAGGCGGCGAAAATTCAAGTCAAGACCCGATTCAGGACACCGTGCAGATTTGGCAAGGACTGCTGGATATCGGCGATGCCTTTCGCCTACAGTACTGCGTTTGCTGTGAATCAGAAGATCAGGTGTTCTGGGACAACAATTATGGTCAAAATTACTCGGCCAGCCGCAAACCCCTGAACCTCTTGATCCTTAATTTACATTGCTATCAGGAGGAAAACCAGGACTACAAATTTTCCCAAATAGCCAAGGCGATAGACGAACTGTGCGCGGATATAGTCTGTCTCCAGGAAGTGGCGGAAGAATGGAACGACGCACAGGGGGACTGGGCATCCAATTCGGCAAAAATCATCAATGACCGACTCGCGTCGCCCTACTACCTTCACACGGATTGGTCGCATCTTGGCTTTGACCGCTATCGTGAGGGAGTTGCGATATTAAGCAGGTATCCGTTCTCGAAATACGACAGCAGATATGTGTCCAACAGCAACGATCCCTACAACATTCACGCCCGAAAGGTCGTTATGGCACAAATCGCTGTTCCTTGTATCGGGCTAATCAATTGTTTTTCTTCACATCTCAGCTGGTGGAAGGATGGCTTTGCGGAACAGTTTGCAAATCTGCGCGAATGGGCAGATGCCAACCATAACCGGCACGTCAATGCCACCCTGCTGTGCGGTGACTTCAATATCAAAGCCGGCTCCAGAGGGTATAAACTGGTCGTCGAGTCAAGCGATTACGAGGATCAGCTGTTGGCGACCGAGTCTCCGCGCGTATTCAAAAAAATCTTCCGTGACAGACACCCGAACTGGCATCGCCATCTGGCAAATGATCATCGGATTGATTATATTTTCATGAAAAATTCCAGTGAAATTCGCGTCACCTCGGCAAGAGTTGTGTTTACCGAGCAGGAATATGGGCGAGTTTCGGATCACCAAGGCTATTTGATGACATTTGAACCAAAATAATTTTTCGTTCTGAATTATCTTCTGAAAAACAACAGGTTTTAGCGAGGTAAAAAATGCAATTCGCAGAACAATACGCCATACCGCGTCACGGCACACTCGGCGGTTTTTTTCAAAGGGTCAACGACTTTAACGAACCGTTTTCCCTACGCTGGGGGAAGATTGAGTTTGATGTGTTCTTCGGCGTACAAGCCAACGTCAAAGTGATACTCAAGGTTTACCGCGACAACAATGTATGCGAAACCTATATCGTGGATACGGATGCGTTTGATGTGCAATGGAACCATCATAAACGCTGCACGCGTGATTTTTTTATCCTGCCGTTTTCCGCTCAATTTGGTCAGGCCAGTTGCGTCAAATTTTCTTTTGTCGTGCACCTGGAGGAACGCTCCATCGCGTCACAACATGAATACATCTTCATGGAAAGGCATCAACTAGAAAACACACAACAGCAGCAACGGACAATTACCGGCGCATGGGCCACGAACAACCACTATCACACCCATGAACTGAACGCAGGCGAATTACAAAGCGATGTGGACTGGTATAACCACCATGTAGAGTCGCTGAATCTGATGCCAAAATTCACCAAGGGGCAGCAACACCACCCCTATCATCCCAAGCGTTTTCTGCACGATCATATTGACAAGGTTATCCGCAGCAAACAGGAAAATCCCCATCGTTTGTGTACCATCAAGGTCAGCGTGGACTGCATTGACGATCATGATTTCATCAACCACTTGATCCACGCCAGCTACCAGAAAGTACTGGTACAGTGCATCGTGGACTGGCGCAAGATGACCCTCACCAACAGTCAAAATTACGCCCGTTTGAAGCTGTCAGGCATCGAACTGATCGGGGTGTTCTGCACGCCCAAGCATCACCTCATCGAAGTTGATCCCGACATGCATACCAAATTCGTCATTTTCAACGATGAGGACTGCATACTGGGCTCATTCAATATCACCTTCGATCGCTGGTGGGCGAACTGGGAATCCGGGATGACGTTTCATTCCAAAGGAATATGCCGTTTGCTGGACAACGTATTCCAGAGCCAGCGCGGCGGAGTCAATCAAAAATATGGCATTGACCCGCTCAGTCGTTTTAATCTGCTTTATACCTTTGGCCGACACTACATGTATAACGGCAAATACTACCGCCCGCATCATGCCATCCTGGCCGAAATTCATCGCGCTCGAAATTCAATCAAGCTGTCACTGTTTTTGATGGGGGATTTGATGGGGGATCATCACGACAGCGTAGTAGATGCCTTGATTCACGCCAATAACCGTGGCGTGAATGTCCAGATACTGTTTAACGGCCATCTGGCAAGGCAGGGGAGGATAGGTATAGAACGCACCATGCACGACGAACTGAACCGCCCCCTGCTGCCAGCGGTACAACGCCTCAAGTCCGCAGGTATTCGTGTCGGCCTGGTTTATGGACTGGACGATCTGCCTGTCCCCTATTCCCCGATACACTCGAAATACTGCATCATTGACGAGACTATCGTCATTGAAGGCAGCTTCAACTGGTACAACACCTCGGTGTTTTCTCACGACCTGCTCGTGGTCGTGAATAACCGCGAAATCGCACAATCCTATCTTCATGAATTTGACCAGATGCAGCGCTTGCTCAGGGTCTATTTCTGACCAACAAAAAGTGTTATGGGGGGCGGATTTAACCCTAGGGATATGCTGATTTATTCGTCATACCGGCGTAGGCCGGTATCCAGTGCCTTTATCTGACTGGGTTCCCGCCTTCGCGGGAACGACAAAACCGAATAAATCAGTGCTTCCCTAGAAGTCCGACAGGCTCCTGGAGTGCAGCTTTTACAACAGCAAACGAAAAAACCAGCCTAAGCTGGTTTTTTCGTTTGCTGTTGCGATCCCTGGCTAGTGGCTAACAAACAACTGTTTAACCATCCAAAGTGCAAAAATAAGTGCCGCAATAGCCGTACCCACTGCGCTGATAGTAGCGATGATTGACATGATTCCTCCTCCCGAGAGTATTGATTGATAAAAGTAACCGGGGCGAATCGTAGCACAGTTTGATTTAATGGAAAATTGTTTTTTACCCATAGAAAAATTAGCCCGACGACGCTTGTCGTAGGCAAACAAAATAACAGATAGCGTTCAAACCCGGCGAGGTGGCTGAAAACCACCCCGGTCGGGAGGAGGATTAGTGCTTGACGAAAAGCTGGCTCACCATAAAGACGGCGAATCCGGTGAAGAGGATCACAGTTACAACGGCTGCTACGGTAGCGACGATAGACATATTAGCTTTCTCCCTGGGTTTGATTTTATTGCAACTACGGACGAATAGTTGAGTGAAACTTTTCGCATTATATAAGCAAAAAAGTCGGGAATACACGCAATATTTGTACGTGTATGTGATTTTTTTATTTTTGCTGGTGACATTTTTGAATTAGTATCTCGCCGCCCCAACTACCTATACCCATCGTGTCGAAAAAACTTTATATCAAAACATATGGCTGCCAGATGAACGAGTACGACTCGGACAAGATGGCCGATGTCATGCGCGCTTATCAGGGCATGGAGCAAACAGACAAGCCCGAAGAGGCCGATGTCATTTTATTTAATACCTGTTCGATACGCGAAAAAGCGGAAGAAAAGGTGTTCTCCGACCTGGGGCGTGTGCGTCCGCTCAAGTTGGCCAATCCCGATTTGCTGATAGGGGTCGGCGGCTGCGTCGCCAGTCAGGAGGGCGCGACGATCATCAAGCGCGCGCCCTATGTGGACGTGGTGTTTGGGCCGCAAACCTTGCATCGCCTGCCGGAACTGATACAGGCGCGCCTCGATACGGGTCGTGCGCAAATGGACATTAGCTTCCCGGAAATCGAAAAGTTCGATCATTTGCCCACGCCTCAAACCAGCTCCGGCTCGGCTTTCGTCTCCATCATGGAAGGGTGCAGCAAATACTGTACTTTCTGCGTCGTACCCTATACGCGCGGTGAGGAGGTTTCGCGCCCACTGGCGGACGTGATGCACGACGTGAACGTGCTAATGGAGCAAGGCGTACAGGAAGTGACGCTGATCGGTCAGAACGTGAATGCCTATTGCGGGGATACTGAAGATGGCGATACGGTGGATTTCGCCTATCTGCTACAAGCCATTGCTGCACTGCCGGGCATTGTGCGTATCCGCTATACGACTTCGCACCCCCGTGACATGTCGCAACGCCTGATTGACGTGTATGCCACTACGCCCAAGCTGGTCAGCCACTTGCATCTGCCGGTGCAGTCGGGTTCGGATCGCGTGCTGGCGGCGATGAAGCGCGGCCATATGGTGCTGGAATACAAGTCCATCATCCGCCGGGTGCGCGCCGCACGCCCTGGCATCAGCATCACTTCGGATTTTATCGTCGGTTTTCCGGGCGAAACCGAGCAGGATTTTGAGGCAACCATGAAGCTGATAGACGATGTCGGCTTCGACGTGAGCTTCAGCTATCTGTATAGCCCGCGTCCCGGTACGCCTGCCGCCGAAATGCGCGACGACACGCCGCAAGAGGTTAAGTCGGCTCGTCTGAAACGCTTGCAGGAGCGCATCACCGAACAGGAGGCAGCAGTGGCAGAATCCATGCTGGGGACGGTGCAGCGGGTACTGGTTGAAGGTCTATCCAAAAAAGATGTCCTTGAACTGGCCGGGCGTACCGACAATAATCGCGTGGTCAATTTCCATGGGTCGCCGGGCATGATAGGGCGCTTCGCTCAAGTGAAAATCACGCAAATCGTCCGGCACACGCTGCGCGGCGAGCTGGTCGGACACCCCGAATGATGACTCGACATTGACCTCCCCCGATAAAACAACGTCTGCGCCATGAACAGTAAAATCAAACCCGTACCGCCCAAACTTTCCCTGACCGTGCAATATGCCAGCAATGCGTCAAATATCCCGACCCGACCGCAGTGGCGGCGCTGGATCCAGGCGGCGTTGCAACAGGATGTGAGCATGACGCTGCGCATCGTGGACGAAGCCGAAGGGCATGAGCTAAACAAAGCCTATCGCGGACGCGACTATGCCACCAACGTGCTGACCTTCGTCTATGACGATACCGGGTCACTGTCGGGTGATGTGGTGATTTGTGCGCCCGTGGTAGCGCGCGAGGCCGCCGAACAGAGCAAGGAATTAGCGACGCATTATGCGCATCTCGCGATTCACGCCGCGCTGCATCTGCAAGGTTATGATCATGAAAACGATGATGAGGCCGCAGAGATGGAAGCACTGGAAACCCGGTTAATGCTAAAATTGCGCTACCCCGATCCTTACAAAGAAATAAACATCCCAAATGGATGACTCCGAGCGTAACAAACCTGGCTTTTTAGAACGGCTTTCCGCGCTGCTGTTGCGTGAACCTGAAGACCGCGAGCAACTGGTACAACTGCTGCACGGTGCTTACGAAAACAACCTGCTGGATGCCGAAGCGCTAGCCATGATGGAAGGCGTGCTGCAAGTCTCAGAACGTCAAGTTCGCGAAATCATGCTGCCACGCGCGCAAATGGATGTCATAGACATCATTCAGTCCCCCGAAGAATTCATCCCTTTCGTCATTGAAACGGCACATTCACGTTTTCCCGTGATTGAAGGTGACAAGGACAACATCATCGGCATTTTGTTGGCAAAAGACTTGCTGCGCTACTACGCGGGCGAGGAATTCGACGTGCGCGACATGCTAAGACCGGCGGTATTTGTGCCAGAATCCAAGCGATTAAACGTGCTGTTGAGTGAATTCCGCAGCAATCATAACCACATCGCGCTGGTGGTGGATGAGTACGGTGGCATAGCCGGTATGGTCACCATCGAAGATGTGCTGGAGCAAATCGTCGGCGACATCGAAGATGAATATGACTTTGATGCCGACGAGGACAATATCATCGCCGATGGCGCAGGACACTTCCGCGTCAAGGCCGACACCGGGATTGCAGATTTCAATGAAGCGATGGGAACGAGTTTCAGCGAAAAAGATTGTGACACCGTAGGCGGCCTGGTGCTTCAAGCTGCCGGAAAATTTCCCAAGTGTGGCAGCTTGCTCCATATCGGTGGACTCACTTTCACCGTGCTGCGCGCCGACAGTCGCAGGTTATATTCCTTACAGGTGGCGCGTGACCACAGGGACGCTTGAACGTTTGATGCCAACTGGAGCAGGTTGCGCAATATTCGCCCTGATGTTTCAGCAATACCCTGCAAGTCAGGTGGCTACCTGGTTTACCCCGCATGACAGGCCACTGATTACCCACATCGTTACCCACAATACATAAGACACAGTGACACTATTTAGAACTACCTGAAACTTTCCGACACTAACGATAAAATTGCAAAATATTGATTTAATTGATAATTTTTACAGAAAAGACGTAAAAAAGCCCGCGAATAGAGGCGGGCTTTTTTACTAATTGGTGGTGATAGGTGGATTTGAACCACCGACCTCA
>JAVHSF010000064.1:0-1732 GCA_036172035.1 Gallionella sp.
GGCTGGAAGAGTTTGATCCTCGTGAGGTACGGCGCATTTTGGTTGGTCACTATGAGATGCGTTACGAAATTCGACATTCCACAATTTATGTGCTGAGACTCTGGCACACGCGAGAAGATCGCTAGACGATTGGCAATGTAGTCAAAACGATCATGACAGTGCAACGAAACCCAACAAGTCAGGACGATCCCATGCAACAAATCGAATTTCAGCTGAACAGCAAATATGTCGAGCTCAACCAATTGCTCAAGATGGTCGGCCTATGCGACAGTGGTGGTGCAGGCAAGGCGATGGTTGCGGAGGGCGTTGTCTCTGTCGATGGTCAGATGGAGTTGCGCAAGACGGCCAAGATACGCGCAGGGGCGGTTGTGACGCTGGGTGATGTGGAGATCAGTGTGGTGACAGGGTAGAGAGAGTGAGCTATCGGCATTACAAAGGCAGCATCTACAAGATTGTCTGCGAGGCTCGGCTTGAGGCCGATCCCGATGCGAAAGATGCAACGCTCGGCATTGCTTCTGGTGTTAACACGGCAACGGGGGCGGTCATCGGCGGGCATATCTCAGCAGGATCGGTCACGACACAGGGATCGCACACATTGGGCGGCATCGCACTCTCGCTGATGGTTTGCTTCTGTACTAAATTTCGCCTACGTATTTCGTAAATAATGTCCATGTAAAACACTCCAGATACCTCCAGCTAAAACGCTGGATGGTTACATACCGAGGTGGAAACTATTGGACGCTGTTTCCACCTCTAATTTGGAAAGTTTTGCACGCGGTTTGACACAATTGTTGAAGAACCGAAATTATTAATTGGTATTGCCTATCCAACAGCTTCACTCTTATGGGCGTTTTACGTTCTGTACGAGCATCAGAGTACCAAAGTATTTTTCGAGGAAAACGGGTATGGCACTCGCGAAATAGGATTCGGACTTTGGTTTTACATGTTGGCATCAGTTGTTCTTTTTGTTGGGGCGGCGTTGTACAAGCTGTCACAAACAGTGCCGCTTGAAACGGTAGTCACTCAATGAAAGGTTGTGCCGACTAAAGCGCACTAACGTAGCACCCGCACCACCCATCAAAGTGCCCTAGGTCATCACGATCTAGGGCGTTTGCATTTTCGCATTACCCTCAGCCTCCCCTAGCCCCAGTTTTTTCCATCCCTGATGTCCCAGCTTTTGTAGCGTTTCGATGTTGGTGTCGGCGATGCGGTCTGCGTCGGGGAATGCTTCTACTGCTTTATCTACGCTGTCTTCGCGCAGCAGGTGTAGCGTGGGGTAAGGTGCGCGGTTGGTGTAGTTTTCGATGTCATTTACTTGTGTTCCCGCAAATTGGTATTGCGGATGCAAGCTGGCCACTTGAAACGCGTCGGCAAATTCTGGCTCGGCGGTGGCAAGGTCTACGGTATCCAAAAAATCATTGAAGTCGAGAAAGTCGGTGAGTACTGAGGGGTGAATCAACAGTGTTGTGTCTATTTCTTCGGCTGGGGTATCGCGCAGTCTGCGCAGTTCGGTTAGCAAGTCTTCAAGTAATGCTTCGGGGGTTGTGGCTGCGCTCACGACATAGCGTATTTGTTTTTTGACGTGTACCGCTTTGGCGAAGGGGCAGAGGTTGAGTCCAATCACGGCTTTTTCTAGCCATGCTTGGGTGTCGGCAATAATTTTTTCGTTATTCATGTCATTTTTTCTTCATCAGGTAAATAGTCAGCACGCTAAGGGCGGTTCGTCCATCAT
>JAVHSF010000065.1:0-1731 GCA_036172035.1 Gallionella sp.
GGTGTAATTCAGTCGTCCAATCTCGATACCATTGTCCTCGGCGATCTTCTTGATCCGCGCGCCTTCATTGCGCAGATTCGTAAGCGCATTGTTAATCAGGTGATCGACGGCACCGTTGATGGCCATCATTTCGCTGGCATTTTTGACCAGTGTCGGCAGCACGGCACTTAGATTGCGCATTGAGACGGCACAGTCATCGAAGGCCGTCTCATAGACCAATTGGGCTGGCGTCGTATAAATAGTTGTGTCTCGAATGACGAACGGATTACTGAACTCCAGGTATTTTTTTGGCGTTCTGATTGCCCCTTTCGCAGCCTTTTTCTCTTCCATGTAACGCTCCATTTGTGAATTGAACGGATATTGCCACGGGCAATCATGCTTCAAACATCCATATAAATCCTCGAAATACCTTGCAAATTTGCAAGGTATTTCGAGGATTTATATTTTCAGTTGCCCAATAATTTCCATACGCTCCACAGACGCTCTACAGCGCATGTGGAATTTTAGGCGGTGCGGCTGATGGCGTTTAGTCGTGCTGAAAACGCGCCACAGTCGCGCTACGGGCGTGCCGGATTTTGGTGGTGTTGCGATGATTTGTTTCACCCGTTCTACAGACGCTCTACAGAGCATGTGAAATTTTTAGGAGGAATGATGCTGACAGTTGGATTGGATATTGGTTACTCGAATCTCAAGATTGTTTATGGCGACAACACCGAGGTGTCGCCCAGGATGATTAAGCGCCCCGCTGGCGCTGCCCCATTGGATCATCTTGGACAGCGAATTATGGGCAGCGACGATTCGTTGCACGTATTGGTGGATGGCAAGGAGTTTGCGGCGGCGGTGAGTCACGACCGCATCGAGAATTGGCCGCGTGAACTGCATAAAGATTACACCGCAACGGAATCTTATCGCGCCTTGTTTAACGCCGGGTTACTTTTGACGGAAATGAGCGAGATTGATTGTGTGATAACGGGATTGCCGACTAACCAGTATCTGGATGCTGAATTGCGTGAACATTTAACAAAAATCATGCGCGGCGAACATCAGATCACGCCCCGGCGCAAGGTGGTGGTACATGAAGTCAAAATCGTACCCCAGCCACTGGGCGGCTTTGTTGACTGGATGCACGGCCTGGATGATCCCAGCCAGATTGAAGATTCCAGTGTGCTGGTGGTTGACCCCGGCTTTTTCTCAGTTGATTGGGTGTTGTTGGTAAATGGTGAATTCAAGCGTGCTTCCTCTGGCACGAGCCTTGATGCCACCTCGGTGGTTTTAGATGAGGCCGCAGCATTGATTGCAAAGGATCACGGCGGTAACCCCGGCAGAAGCAAACTGGAAAACGCCGTCAGAGCTGAACGCTCAACTGTCTCTGTATTTGGTGAGCGCATTGAGATTGCGCCCTACCTGGCTGACGCATCGGCAAAGGTTGGACATATTGCGTGCTCACAGATACAGGAATCCTTGCGCAAGGAAAATTCCAGCATTGATCAGATCGTCCTTGTCGGGGGCGGTGCGCCATTCTTTGAAGCTTCCATTAAAGAAGCGTTCGCCAAAACACCTATCAACCTGGCGAAGGAAGCTGTGTTCGCAAACGCAAGAGGCTTTTGGCGCGGCGGTGCAGCCTGACATGCGCATCACGGTCAATTATTTTGAGGGGCATTCTGAGCTACAGGCCGATCTGTCTGCCTTGCCACTGCGCGCGCGAGCTGAACGATTACGGATGCTGGCCTC
>JAVHSF010000066.1:0-1721 GCA_036172035.1 Gallionella sp.
ATTGGCAATACCAGCCAGACGCACACACTTACGAGTGTCATTGTGGAAATGAGCACACCAAACCTGTGCCGTATCGGTGACTGCGAGGAAAAACGAAAGGTGCTGATCTCCCTTACCCAAAATCCGTCTGTGGTCGCCGCAATCGTGAAGGGCATCAGGATAAACCAGTACAGAACGAGCATGTTGGCGCGATAAACAATCAGCGAACCCCACAACCACGTTGAAATAATGCGCTCTTGCGCCCAGCTCTTTAGCATGGTCGGCATGGTTTGCGTTTCCTTGATGGAAGATGCAATACCCTTTACCTGACCAATGCTGGTAGACAGCATCTTGCTGTATATCCACTGGTCAGCAGCATGTCCGCCGAGCTGCGATGAGAACTCGCGCTCCGCCGTCAGCGCCTTCATAAGGTAGCCTGGGGAAATCACCATCCATGTACCCAGCGCCGCCACAATGGCAATGACGGCCAGTAACGTGCCAAAGCCGCCCTCTTCTTTTTTGCTTGCCATGCCTTAGTCCTTGAGTATCGGAATTCTGCCTTTGATGATTCGCCCGCCAGACATCTTTGCGATGAAGTGCAGTGGCGGAAGACGACCCAGCATGGCCGCTGGAAAAATTTCAGCCTCCTCTTCGATGACTGATTCCTGGTACGAGGCTTGGTATTCGTCTTGCACATGCGCGTCAACGCCGTGACCGTAGCGCAGGTTGAGTGACTTCGCTTTGATTTTGGGCAGGCTGTCAGCGATGTATTGTTGCGTCTCCGCGTCGATTACTCGCAAAATAATTTGATTGTTGACGTTGGCGAGTACCTGGCGCGCCTTGTTCTCATCACCGAGCCGCGCAGGAAAGTCCGCGAAGGTCTGTGTTGCAATCGTCACTCGAAACAACGCTCCGCCCCCTTTGTTCATGAGCTGAATGGTGGGTTGATTGATGACCTCTGCGGCTTCGTCGATGAAGAGATTAACCGGCTTGTTTGAATTGATGCCGTAGTTATAGCGATCACCGGCCACGGCGGTCAGGTCGGCCAGCATGATTGAACCGATGGCACTGCCGACCGTGCCATCCGCCAAGCTGTCGAGGCCGAGATAAAGCACTTGGTTGTTATTGATGATCTTCGCCATGTCGGTCGCGTGTTTCTGATCGCCAATTTTTGCTTCGGGCGACAAAAGCTCGGACAGCGGATCGGAGGTCAGCATGGACAGAATCGGAATGAGCGATGCAACCATCTTTTGGAAGTGGTCACGATTGTGCTCGAAGGTGGAAATCAGGCCATCCAAGTCTGATGACTGTGCTTCATGGATGACGATCTGCTTGTAGAATTCGATATAGGCTTCCAGTATCCGGTCACGATTTTTTTTCACAAACCCGCTGGAGCGCGATTCCCAATCCGCCACCTTGTCGATGAAGTGATGGCGCAATGTGTTCAGCAGCAGGTTATCCGCGCCACCTTCTATGTAACGCTTCAAGTGCGCCAGATTGGGGCTTTCGCCAGTTGCCACCAGCCCGTTCACAATGTCGTTCAGCACTTTCCAGCCAAACGCCGCAAACGGATCTGCACCCGTTTCCGATGGAATCAGGGCAGCAACCCGGCTGGCAAGTTCAGTTCGGCGATTCCAGTTGCGCATCGGGTCGATGGGCGTGGACTTCTCCGGGTGGGCGGGATGGAAATACACGAAACGCTCCGGGCATCCCATTGCTGCACATATCTTCCTGGCATTTTC
>JAVHSF010000067.1:0-8044 GCA_036172035.1 Gallionella sp.
ATATCGTTATTGAAAACTACCTGTCCCAAAGCGGAAATTCCCAAAGCGGAAATTCCCAAAGCGGAAATTCAAAGTGGTGATTTTCCGATTTAGAACTTGATGCTATGCGCCATTGGCGTATAGTTTGCCTATGCTATTTATTGAAACTCCCACTTTTACTCGATTGATCACTTCCTTGCTGGAAGACGATGAGTATTCCAGGTTGCAAGAGGAATTGGTTAAAAGACCCGATGCGGGAGATTTGATTAAAGACGGCGGCGGAATCCGTAAGCTGAGGTGGAAGCGAGCAGGAACGGGCAAAAGTGGCGGGATTCGAGTTATCTACTACTGGATAACAGAAGATGAACAAATACTGCTGCTAGTGGCGTATCCGAAAAGCACGAAGGACAATCTGACCGATAAAGAAACCGCTGTGCTGCGAAAACTTGTGAAGGAGTTATAACGGTGGACAATTCACTTTTTGATGATTTGAAACAAAGCCTGAAAGAAGCAGCGGCTATTCGTCGCAACGAGCTTGCACCCAGTCGAGTGACAGAAGTGCATGCACCAGATGCAAAGTCTATTCGCGCCAAGGTCGGGTTGAGCCAAAGCGAGTTTGCTCAACTGATTGGCGTTAAATTGGCAACCCTTAAGAACTGGGAGCAAAACCGCCGTACACCTTCGGGTGCTGCCGCTGCCTTATTGACTATTGTGGAAAAAGAACCCGATGCTGCCTTGAGAGCTTTGCACTAAATCAGCGCTACATGAGCTTCCCATTGCACAGATTTATCGCTTGCGGTGCGGCGGGTAAATTGGAATTTACTTCCAAAATCTTACTCATCAATGATTGGTTTAGATCATGCGATTTGACCAAATTAGGCGAGAGTGATATGCCATGTCCAGTTCCCGGATTTATCGTCTGGGGCGCATCAATTCGGTATCAGGCTGGGCGCTCATTCCTGGCATCCGTTTTTCATTTTGGTTTTTTCTGCAACATGGCTTGCAGGTCTGCAAAAGGGTTGTGCGTTGCCAGTGCTTGCTGTCCGTTTGCGCGTTTGCGAGTTTCCTCTTCCAGCACGCGATCATGTTCGTTGTCGTGGCAGTACAGGCAGAGCAGTTCCCAGTTGCTGCCGTCAGGCGGGTTGTTGTCGTGGTTGTGGTCTTTGTGATGGACGGTCAGTTCGCGCAGGTTCACGCCGGAAAAGCTGCGCCCGCAGCGCCCGCATATCCACGGGAAGAGTTTGAGGGCGCGTTCGCGGTAGCCTAGTTCGCGCTGCTCGCGTTGCTGACGTGCTGCGGCGACGATCTGGTCGAGCCGTGCAGGGTTGGGAGCGGCGGGTTTGGACATGATGCTGGTGGGCGTGGTAGTACAAGACAGGCAAACTATAGCCCAGATACGCGTAGCTGCAAATGTTCTTCGCAGTTTACAACAGCTGCCTCCGGTCAGTCTTTCTTCATATAACGTTCGAGGTGTTCGAGCAAGGCTCGGGTCTTGGTGGGCAGGTAGCGGCGCATGGGCATGACTGCCCAGGCCGGAACAGCGGGCAACGACCAGTCGGGTAATATGCGTATCAGCCGTTTCAGGCGTACATCTTCTGTTGCAAAACTGCATGGCAGTGCGCCTATGCCAGCGCCATCCAGCAATAACTGCCTGACCATGTCGGGCGAATTGAGCGTCAGCCTTCCCGGTGGCACGCCTGCCCATTCAGCGTTGCCGTTTATCAGCTGCCAGGGAATCGCGCTGCCCCGGTCGGAGAGCATGCGTACCGCCGCATGATGTGCCAGATCGTCGGGATGGCGCGGCTCTGGGTGTAGCGCCAGATAGATAGTGCTGGCGTAAAGGGCGAAGTGTTGTTCGTCTATTTTGCGCGCCACCAGCGTTGCATTGTCGGCGAGATCGCCCATGCGTATCGCCAGATCAAAGTGCTCGCCAATCAAATCAACGCGCCGCGAACTCAAATCGAGATCGAGTTCAATTTTTGGATAGGCTTCAACAAAAGTGGCGATGGCGCGCGAAAAGTGTTGTTTGGCGTAATCGCCGGGCATGGAGACGCGTAACCGACCACGTGGCTGCGCGTCACGACTGCGCACAAAATCCTGTGCGGCGGCGACTTCTTCCGCGACGCGGCGGCAGTGTTCGAGAAATTCCTGACCGAAATCGGTGAGCGTCAGGCGGCGCGTGGTACGTATCAGCAGCTTCTGCCCAAGCGCACTTTCCATATTGCTCAAACGTCGTGAAACGGTGGCCTTGGGCATAACCAGAAAATCGGCAGCACGTACCATAGTTTGTTGCTCAACTATTGTGGCAAACAGGATGTAATCATCGGCGGATAGCTTGGTTTGTTCCATTTACGGGATAGTCTATCCCGCTTTGCCGGGTTTATCCATTGTTTTAAGCCGACTATGATGAATCCACTTATTGCCAAGGAGTTTATCGTGAACATCGTCACCCAATTCATTCCGCAACGGTCGCGCAGTGTGGAGCGCCTGATCGAAGGTGTCGCTACCTCGGATGGTGCGGGGGTCAAGCTGACCCGCGTGCTGACCGGCAAGCTGCAACGCCGCCTCGATCCATTTTTGATGCTGGACGCGTTCGGCAGCGATAACCCGGACGATTACCTCGCGGGTTTCCCCGATCATCCTCATCGCGGTTTCGAGACGGTGACTTACATGCTGTCCGGGCATATGCGCCACCACGATAGCGCGGGACACGAGGGTTTGCTGGAGAACGGCGGGGTGCAGTGGATGAACGCCGGGCGCGGCGTGATCCATTCCGAATTGCCCGAGCAGGAAGCGGGCGTGATGGAGGGTTTTCAGCTCTGGCTTAACTTGCCCGCAGCACGCAAGATGGGCGAGCCGTGGTATCGTGATTTTCCCAGTGCCGCCATCCCCGAATATGTCACGCCCAATGGCGTAACGGTGCGCGTTATCGCCGGGAGCAGTAACGGCGTTGCCGGAGCGGTCACGCGCGATACAACCTGCCCGCTGTATCTGGATGTACATCTGCCCGCCGATGCCGTGTTTTCGACCGCGCTGCCGGATACGCATAACGCGTTCATCTACGTCTATCGCGGCGCGGTCAGCGTGGGTGACAGGCAGGTGGAAGCGCCGCGCATGGGCATATTGGCCAATACGCCTGAAGCCGATGGCGTGACGATAAAGGCAGGGCGCGACGCGCGCCTGATTCTGGTTGCGGGCAAGCCGCTGCATGAGCCGATCGTGCAATATGGGCCGTTCGTGATGAACACACAGGAAGAAATCAATCAGGCGCTGGACGACTTCCGCAACGGGCGACTTGCATGAAAAACCAATTAGTCCACAGAGTCAGGCAGATGGCTATCAGGGAGAAATTATGACTACGGCACGTTATACCCGTACCGCGATCGTGTTGCATTGGCTGATGGCGCTGTTGATTTTCGCAACCTTCCCATTGGGCATGTACATGGCAGGGTTGAAGTTTTCGCCGACCAAGTTGCAACTTGTCAGCTATCACAAATGGATAGGGGTGACCTTGCTGCTGCTGGTCGTGTTGCGCCTGATTTGGCGGGTCACGCACACCCCGCCGCCTTTACCCGAGGCACTGCCACGCTGGCAAAAAACCGTGAGCGGTGCGGTGCATCATGCGTTGTATTGGCTGCTCCTTGCCGTGCCGCTCTCCGGTTGGCTGATGAGTTCGGCTAAAGGCGTTCAGACGGTGTGGCTTGGTGTTCTGCCAATTCCAAATTTATTGAATAAAAATAAGGAGTTGGGTGATTTTTTGGGTTATGTTCACGAGAGTCTGAATTACCTGCTGTTATTGCTGGTGGCGGTTCACATCGCCGCCGCGCTCAAGCATCGTTTCGTGGATCACGATGAAATTTTGTCCCGCATGTTACCTTTAGGGAGGCAATCATGAAGCGGCTGTCCACGACCCTGTTATTCGTTCTGCTGGTATGCGGTCAGGCACAGGCCGTCGAATACAATCAGGTGCAGGTCAAGCAAAGCGCGCTGTCGTTCGGTTACCAGCAAATGGGCGTGGCGATGGAAGCCAAGTTTAACAAATTTGCCGCGCAGCTTTCCTTCGATCCGGCCAGGCTGGCGGACGCGCACGCACGCATGGATGTGACGCTTGCCAGTATAGATACGGGCTTGCACGATGCCGATGAGGAAGTCGCAGGCAAGCTGTGGTTCGACACCAGGGCTTATCCGTTTGCCAGCTTTGTCTCCACCGGCATCAAGCCGCTGGGCGGTGACCGCTATCAGGCCAGCGGCAAACTGACCATCAAGGGGCGCACGCTGGAAGTATTCGCGCCCGTGACTTTTCATTCCGCCGGCAATCGCGGCGTGTTTGACGGCAGTTTCAACATCAAGCGCCTCGCTTACGCGATAGGGACAGGCGAATGGACAGATGTCGGCACGGTCGCCGATGATGTCCAGATCAAGTTTCACCTTGTCGTTTTGGCAGCACCCGCAGTCGTTCCCTCTTCTTCAAACCAACCACAAAGGAAAAAACCATGAAAAAGCTCGTCGCTTTGACCATCGCCGCCACGTTCTCTTCGCTTGCCTTTGCAGCGCCGGAGAGCTACCTTCTCGATACCAACCATACCAAACCCCGCTTTGAGTACAGCCATATGGGCTACTCGACCCAAGTGAGCCGTTTTGATAAGGTGACGGGAACCATCACCCTTGACCGTGCCGCGCACACTGGCTCGGTGAATGTCAGCATTGATGCGACTTCGGTCAATACCGGCTACCCGTTGTTTAACGAACACCTCCAGGGAGAAACTTTCTTCGATACGGCAAAATACCCGACGATCACTTACCAGTCCGACCAGTTCAGGTTTGTCGGCGACAAACTGGTTGCAGTAGTCGGTAATCTGACGATTAAGGGCGTGACCAGACCCGTCACGCTGGCCGTCACTTCGATGCTGTGTATGCCTCACCCGATGCTCAAGAAAGAGGCTTGCGGCGCGAATGCCACGGCACAAATCAAGCGTTCTGATTTCAACATGGGCAAATACGCACCCCTGGTAAGCGACGAAGTCACCCTGTCCATTCCAGTCGAATCGCTCAAACAATAAGCGGTGGTTATTCACCGCTTTTTCCCCCAACTCTCCCCGGTCGTGGGAGGGAATCGCTTTATTTTCAGGAGAATAAAATGACTGCGAAGCTGTTTACACCCGTTGCACTGGGCAAGCTGCAACTCAAAAACCGTATCGTCATGGCACCGATGACGCGCTCCCGCGCCACCGGCAATGTGCCGAACGAATTGATGGCAAAGTATTACCGATTGCGTGCCGCTGCCGGACTGATCATCACCGAAGGCACCTCGCCCTCTGCGAATGGCTTGGGCTACGCCCGCATTCCCGGCCTGTTTTCGGACGCGCAAGTGCAAGGCTGGCGGCGCGTGACGGATGGCGTGCATCAGGCGGGCGGCAAAATCTTCGTGCAATTGATGCACACCGGGCGCGTCAGCCATCCTGCCAACATGCAGCCCGGAACAAAAATCGTTGCCCCTTCAGCATTAGCTGCACCCGGCGAGATGTGGACGGACAGCGAGGGAATGCAACCTTTCCCCCTCCCCGCCGAAATGACCGAAGCCGAAATTCAGCAGGCCATCGCCGAATATGCCGCAGCGGCGAAACATGCAATCGAGGCGGGCTTCGACGGCGTAGAGTTGCACGCTGCAAACGGCTATTTGATAGACCAGTTTCTCAACACGGCCAGCAATCAGCGCACCGATCGCTGGGGCGGCAGCGTCGAGCATCGCATCCGCTTTGCCGTGGAGGTGGCCAGGGCATCCTCAGCCGCCATTGGCGGGGAACATATCGGTATGCGCATCTCGCCTTACGGCGTGTTTAACGGCGCGGCACCCGATGCCGAAATGGATGCGCTGTATGAGCGTTTGATGGAAGCACTCAACCGCATCGGTCTGGCCTATATCCATGTCGTGGATCACAGCTCGATGGGCGCGCCGGAAGTCAGCCCGACGTTGAAGGCAAAGATTCGCGCCACCTTCAATGGCAGCTACATCCTGTCAGGCGGCTACGACAGTGTCCGGGCGAATGCCGATCTCGATGCCGACCGCGGCGATCTGGTGGCATTCGGTCGCCCCTTCATCTCCAACCCTGATCTGGTGGAAAAGCTGCGCAACGGCGGCGAATTGGCCGCCCCCGATTTTGCTACTTTCTATACCCCGGGAGAAAAGGGCTACACCGACTATTGAGTCTTGCCACGCCGCGCAACGCCCCTGTAGGCGATGGCCTGGCGGCGAAATAAGGACCTGCCAGGCGGATCTGCAGCCGATTTCCTTTAAGTCCGACAGGTTGACAGGGTGAGAGGAACAGCGGATGAACCCCGGTTTTCCGCTCTGTTTTGCGCGTAAAAAGACCTGCATAAATGCAGGTCTTTTTTATTTGGTGGAGGTGAGCGGGATCGAACCGCTGGCCTTCTGATTGCGAACCAGACGCTCTCCCAACTGAGCTACACCCCCAAGGCGGACGCATGATAGACGGAAAGTGCTTACTTGGGAATATCCAATCCTGCGGTAAGGTAAAAATCTTTCAGGTTGGACAGGTCGTCATACACGCCCGCTGCGCCGTTGAAGTCCTGGTTGCGGGTGTATGGGTTGGTGGTGACGTAGGTTTTGATGCCGGCGGCGAGGCTGGCGCGCAGGCCGTTTTGGGAATCTTCCAGCGCGATGCACTCTGCGGCCGGCAGGCCGAGTTTGTCCAAAACCCAGAAGTAAATGTCCGGTGCGGGTTTTTTGTGCGCCACGATGTCGCCGCAGCCATTCGCTGCGAACAGGTTCTGCCAATCCCTGCCTAGCGTGATTTCCAGCAAGGCAGAGACGTTCGCGGGTGTCGTGGTGGTGGCGATGGCCAGCGTGATGCCCGCCTTGTGCGCATCCTCTATCAATTGCTTGATGCCGGGGCGCAACGGGATATGGCCTTCGCCCAGCATGGTGGTGTAATGCGTGGTTTTTAAGGCGTGCAGATTTTTGACGAAACCGTCGAAGTCGGCAGGCTCGTCAAAATCCTTCAGAAAGTCGCTGACGAAATACTTGATGCGCTCCTTGCCGCCCGTGACCTTGAGCAACTTGTTGTACAGCGCATCGTCCCAGTGCCAGTCCAGTCCGCTTTCGGCGAAGGCCTTGTTGAACGACTGGCGGTGGCCGTCTTCGGTGTCGGCCAGTGTTCCATCCACGTCGAAAATAATCGCTTTGATAGTCATGTTTTGTCCTTCAACTGTTTGCATTCGTCAATTATTCAGATTGGCGCTGTTAGCGCATTCCGGGGATTTTGCCGGCCATGCTGCGCATCATCTTGGCCATGCCGCCGCCCTTGGAGAACATTTTCATCATTTTCTGCGTTTGCTCAAATTGATTGAGTAACTGGTTGACATGCATCACCTGTACGCCCGCGCCTAGGGCGATGCGGCGTTTGCGTGAAGCCTTGATGAGTTCGGGTTTGCTGCGTTCCAGCGGAGTCATGGAATTGATGATGCCTTCCAGGCGGTTAATGGCCTTGTCGTCTACTTTGGAGTCGGCAGCCGCCTGGGAAAGTTGCGCGGGCAGTTTGTCCATCAGCGCCGACATGCCGCCCATTTTGCGCATCTGCACCATTTGCATCTTGAAGTCGTTGAGGTCGAACCCCTTACCGGACTGCACCTTTTTGGCCAGTTTCTCGGCCTCCTGGATGTCTACCCCGCGCTGCGCCTCTTCCAGCAAAGATAACACATCGCCCATGCCGAGGATGCGCGAGGCCATGCGTTCCGGGTGGAACGCTTCCAGACCGTTGAGTTTTTCGCTCACGCCGATAAACTTGATCGGTTTGCCGGTGATCTGGCGCACCGACAGCGCCGCGCCGCCGCGCGCGTCGCCGTCCAGTTTGGTGAGTACGATGCCCGTCAGCGGCAACGCTGCACCGAACGCTTTGGCGGTGTTGACCGCATCCTGTCCGGTCATCGCGTCCACCACGAACAGGGTTTCGATAGGCTTTAATCCGGCGTGCAGTTGCTGGATTTCCGTCATCATCGCTTCGTCAATCGCCAGACGTCCGGCGGTATCCACGATCAGCACATCGTG
>JAVHSF010000068.1:0-1698 GCA_036172035.1 Gallionella sp.
GAACTGTACGAGAAGTTCCTCGTGCCCAGGGACTGGGTGTAAGCGATAAAAAATTCGCCGAAAGCGGGTTTTTTATGATTTGCGCAGCACGATGCCGCGAAACCAGCCGCCTGCCAGCATCGGCTGGTCGCTGACCACGGTCAGTCCGGGTGTTGCTTCCAGCAGTTCTTCGAATACCACGTCCATGCGCGTGGCGATGCGGCGCGACAGCGGGGTGAGCAGGCGGCGCAGCGGGGCGGGGCGTCCGGGTTGCAGGAATTTGTCGAACAGGACGATGCGGCCACCCGGCTTCAATACTCTGGCCGCCTCGGACAGGCAGCGTTGCGGCTCCGGCACGACGGCGGTGATGAGGTGCAGCACGACACAGTCGAAATGCGCATCCGGGAAGGGGAGCGCCATGCTGTCGCCCAGTACGAAATCCACTTGCAGCTGCCCGGCGCGCGGTCTGGCACGCGCCAGCATCGCGGCGTTGAAATCGAGCGCCGTGTAGCGATGTGCGGCGGGCAACAGGGGCATATCCAATCCGGTGCCGACTCCGCTGATCAGCACCTGCTGGCTCTCGCCGGTGGTCAGCGCAGCGAGCGAACGCCTGCGCGCTTCCCGCATTGGACGCTCGATCACCAGATCGTAGAATGGCGCGATGAGGCTGTAGCTCAGGCGCAGCAGCGGGTTTTGACGATAAGGTTGGTCGTTCATGGTCGTGTCAGGTCAGTTGGATGATGCCGCTCAGTTTGACTTGGGCGATGGTATGTGCAAGTACGTCTATCGCTTGCGGCCTGGCAAAGCGCTTGCGCCATACCAGCGCGATGCGCCGCGAGGGAACCGGTTCGCTGAACGGGATGACTTGCAGCAAGGGGCTGCGGTAACGCTCGCTGTTGGCTGAAGCGGGCAGCACGGTGATGCCGAGACCGGAGGCGACCATGTTGCGGATGGTCTCCAGAGAAGTGCCTTGCTGTATCTCCGCGCCTTGGCGACGGAGTTCCGGGCAGGCTTCGGCAACCTGGTTGCTGTAGCAGTGTCCCGAATCCAGCAGCAGCACTTTTTCGCCGGAAAGTTCCTGTGCCTTGATGGTGTGTCGTGCTGCCCAGTGGTGGTCGGTATTGACCACCACTTCGAACGGCTCGTCGTACAGCGGGCGGATCAGGATGCCGGGCAGGTCGAACGGCAGGGCAATGATGACCGCATCCAGTTTGCCGGTGTCCAGCAGGGTTTGCAGATTCGCGGTGATGTTCTCTTCTATTTCCAGCGTCATGTCCGGCGCGGCTGATTGCAGTTCGGGAAGCAGGCCGGGCAACAGGTAAGGGCCGACGCTGTAGATGATGCCGAGTCGCAAGGGGGTCAAAAGCTGGTTCTGACCCTGCGCGGCGATCATGCGGATGCGCTCCGCTTCCTCCAGCACGCGCTGCGCCTGTTCGACGATAGCGGTGCCGACCGGCGTGAGCGTGACATCGTTCTTGCCGCGCTCGAATATCTTCAGGCCGAGTTCGTCTTCCAGCTTCTGGATCGCCAGCGACAGCGCCGGCTGGCTGATGAAGGACTTCTCCGCCGCGCGGCGGAAGTTGCGTTCCTGTGCCACGGCCACGATGAAACGAAGTTCGTTGAGGGTCATGGGGCTCTCCTTAAGCCGTCATTGATGAAACAACTAGCCAATCCACTAAGCCAGCAAGCTGGCAAGTGGCTGGTTATCCGGCGCAGGCC
>JAVHSF010000069.1:0-1666 GCA_036172035.1 Gallionella sp.
AAGCCAGCCAAGAGTCAGTAGCACTCATCTATAATAAACGATCGTTTAGTTTTTATTGCATTGAGGGCTAGTGCAAAGTAAAATTCAACGATCGTTTATCTTTATGGTGGTGGCTATGGTACACAGGGAGGTTAGTATTTCTTCTGTCAGCGAGCTAGGGGATATCCTTCGGGCTGTTCGCAAGGAGTCTGGCCTGACTCAGCGTGATGCTGCTGCACTGTGTAATGTCAGTCTGCCATTTCTCAACGGTCTGGAGCAAGGAAAATCGACAGCCCAGATTGGGAAAGTTTTGTCCGTCTGTAGTCGTTTTGGCATTGATGTCAGGCTGAGGCTGCCGGGTGAAACGACATGAGTGCTTTGATCGTCTCGGCCAATGGAATACAGGTCGGCACTCTTGAGATCGAGCAAGGGCAGTGGAAATTTGGCTACTCGACTGAGTGGAAAGATTATGCACTTTCACCCACTTTTCCGATCATCACCCGAGCGTTCGAAGACACCGCGAATACCAGGATGGTCGAGTGGTTCTTCGAGAACCTGTTGCCTGAAGGTCGGCTGCGAGACTTGATCGCATCTCGGGACAGAATCGATCCTCGCGATACGTGGGCGCTTCTGATTCGACATGGGCAGGACACTGCGGGGGCGCTTTCGCTGACGCCAGAAGGATACACGGCCGCGACAGAGGAAATTCTGATTCCACTTTCACAAGAGACACTTCAGGAAAAAATTGAGGCTTCCAGGGCGCGCAATCTCCCTCTGATGGCATCATGGGATGAAATCCGCATGTCCTTGGCAGGTGCTCAGGAAAAGCTGGGGCTGCGTATTGAAGCCGATGGTGCGCTGTTCCTGCCTGAAGGTTCGGCACCCTCGACCCATATCGTCAAACCGGAGAATGCTAGTGCGGACTTCCCATATTGCCCAGCCAACGAATTTTTTTGCATGCGCCTGGCTCATGAGCTGAAAGTTTCAGTTCCCACCGTCGGGTTGCTGCATCTTCCCGAACCACTTTATGTCATTGAGCGGTTTGACCGTGAGCCATTGAGTGCCGAGAAAGGGATAGGCCGAGCATTCAGACGGATTCACCAGATAGACCTGTGCCAAACATTGGGTGTGCCACCGTCGAAAAAATATGAGAGTGAAGGTGGCTTGGGGCTGCATCACCTGTTCGACGTTCTCAGAGGCACCTTCATCGAGCGTCCAATCGTAGCGGCCAATGCCGTTATTCATTGGATTGCCTTTAACTATTTAATCGGCAATCTGGATGCACACGCAAAAAATATTGCCTTCTTGATGCGTGGTCAAAAAGCGGCAGTAGCGCCGTTTTACGACATGCTTTGCGTGGAGGCGTATCTGCCAAGGCAGACGATGGCGATGTCTATCGCAGGAGAGAATAAGCCGGGATGGGTGGAAGGGGCGCATTGGGATGCAATGGCCTATGAGGCGGGTGTCGCGCCTCGACTTGTTCGTAGTGTCTTATCGCGAATGAGTGCGGATTTACCGGAAGCGATCGCCAAGGTAATCGGTGATGAACGACTGACAAATGAGGAGCGAGTATTTTTGCGAGAAAAAGTGCTCACCGTTATTGATGAACGAAGAGGGTTCGTAGCTGATGCACTCAAGTCTCGACCGTCTTCGATCAATGAATTATTGAACAGTCGGGAATTTGATC
>JAVHSF010000070.1:0-7825 GCA_036172035.1 Gallionella sp.
TTCAGAAAGGACTGCGGAGTGCGGGAAATCTTGCTGTGCATGGGGTGGCTGTGGGACAATCCGCCTCCGGGTTGT
Organism: Gallionella sp.; assembly: GCA_036172035.1. GTDB lineage: Bacteria > Pseudomonadota > Gammaproteobacteria > Burkholderiales > Gallionellaceae > Gallionella. Next base: position 76 of record JAVHSF010000070.1, read on the forward strand.
TTTGAATTGTTTGCAGCCCTATAAAAAATATCATTTAAATCAAATACTTGTGTGTTTTTCATGAGTTTTTTGCGATTTGAAGCGTGATTTTCCCGCACTTCGATTGTCTATTTGGAAGAAACAGATGCCTATTATTACTTTGCCGGATGGCTCTCGGCGTCATTTTGAGCAGCCCGTTACGGTTGCAGATGTCGCGCTCAGTATTGGCGCCGGTTTGGCGCGCGCCACGCTGGCCGGTAAGGTTGACGGCCATCTGGTGGATGCTGCGTTCCTGATCGAACGGGATGCGACGCTGGCTATTATTACCGGCAAGGATGCGGAAGGCGTTGAAATCATCCGTCATTCCACCGCGCATTTGCTGGCACACGCGGTGAAGCAGTTATTCCCCGATGCGCAAGTGACCATTGGTCCTGTCATCGAAAACGGCTTCTTCTACGATTTTTCCTTTCAGCGACCTTTTACCCCTGAAGATTTGACAGCCATCGAAAAGCGTATGGCGGAGTTATGCAAACAGGACTTGCCTGTGACGCGCAAGGTATTGCCGCGTGATGAGGCGGTCAATTATTTCAAGGGTATCAACGAGAAATATAAGGCTGAAATCATTGCGTCCATTCCGGCCGACCAGGACGTATCGCTTTATACCGAGGGGGATTTCACCGATTTGTGTCGCGGTCCGCACGTGCCTTCAACCGGCAAGCTCAAGGTGTTCAAGCTGATGAAACTGGCGGGTGCTTATTGGCGCGGCGACTCCAATAACGAGATGTTGCAACGTATTTATGGCACGGCATGGTCAAAGAAGGAAGAGCTGGATGCCTATTTGTTCCAGATTGAAGAAGCCGAGAAGCGCGACCACCGCAAGCTGGGCCGGCAGCTGGATCTGTTCCATATGCAGGATTCCATGCCCGGCATGGTGTTCTGGCATCCGAATGGCTGGACGCTGTGGCAGGAGGTCGAGCAATACATGCGCGGCAAATTCCGCACGCATGATTACCAGGAAGTGCGTACCCCGACCATCATGGACAAGACCCTTTGGGAAAAGTCCGGCCACTGGGAAAACTACCGCGACAACATGTTTACTACTGCCTCGGAGAACCGCGATTATGCGGTGAAGCCGATGAACTGCCCGGGACATGTGCAGATTTTCAATCACGGGCTGCACAGCTACCGTGATCTGCCGTTGCGTCTGGCGGAGTTCGGCTCTTGCCACCGTAACGAATCGTCGGGTTCGCTGCACGGCTTGATGCGCGTGCGCGGTTTTACTCAGGATGATGCGCACATTTTTTGTACCGAAGCACAGGTGCAGTCCGAAGTGTCGAGCTTCATCGTGATGTTGAACGAGATTTATCGTGACTTCGGTTTTAATGAGGTGATCGTCAAGCTATCCACTCGTCCGGAAAAACGGGTCGGTTCGGATGAAACCTGGGACAAGGCGGAAGCGGGGCTGGCTGCCGCCTTGCAGCAAAACGAGCTGGCTTATGATATTCAGCCCGGTGAAGGGGCGTTTTACGGCCCCAAGGTCGAGTTCACCCTGAAAGACAGTCTGGGGCGCTTGTGGCAATGCGGTACGATACAACTGGATTTTAACTTGCCCGTCCGTTTGGGTGCGGAATTTGTGGACGAGGATAACAGCCGCAAGCCCCCGGTCATGCTGCATCGCGCGATCCTCGGTTCGATGGAGCGTTTTATCGGTATTCTGATCGAACATCACGCCGGCGCTTTCCCGTTGTGGCTTGCACCTACCCAGGCTGTGCTGATGAATATCTCTCAGGCGCAGGAAGAATATGTGCTTGAAATCGGCCAATTATTGCGTGATGCGGGCATCCGTGTGCAATTGGATTTGCGCAATGAGAAGATTACCCGTAAAATCCGCGAACATAGCTTGCAGAAATTACCTTACCAGCTGATTTTTGGCGATAAGGAAGTGGCTGGAAGATTGATTGCCGTGCGTACCCGTAGTGGTGAAGATCTCGGACAGATAACCCCGCAAGACTTAATTGCGCGCTTCAAGTCAGAGATCAAATCGGGCAGCACGGTTTAATTTTTAAAAACGGAGAATTCCAATAGCACAGCAGAATAAAGCACAGCGCCTCAATGAGACTATCAATGCACCCCAGGTGCGCCTCATTGGAGTGGATAAGGAACCCCTTGGCATTGTGTCGAGTGCAGAAGCATTGCGCCAGGCTATCGAGGCTGGATTGGATCTGGTCGAGATTTCGCCTTTGGCGAATCCACCAGTGTGTCGCATCATGGACTACGGCAAGTTTAAGTATGCCGAAAGCAAGAAGCAGCACGAAGCCAAGCTCAAACAAAAGCAGATTCAGATCAAGGAAATCAAGTTTCGTCCCGGTACGGACGAAGGCGACTACAACATCAAGTTGCGCAATTTGATTAAATTTTTGAATGAAGGCGATAAAACCAAAATTACCCTGCGTTTTCGCGGTCGTGAAATGGCTCACCAGGAAATCGGTATGCGCCTGATCCAGCGTGTCAGGGATGACCTGGAAGATTACGGTGTGGTAGAGCAGTTTCCCAAGATGGAGGGGCGTCAGATGGTGATGGTGCTGGCATCCAAGGCTACTAAAAAATAGTCAGTGGTGAAAAATAACAAGCGGTAATTTTTTTGATAGCAGGGGCCGATCAAAAGACTTAGCAGGCAGATCCCCGAACAATAAGTGGTGTATGGGTCGGTAAGTTTTTCCTGTCGGAAAACACCTCGCATCATAAATCAAGGAGCAGCAATGCCTAAGATGAAAACCAAAAGCGGAGCGGCCAAGCGTTTCAAGGTTCGCGCCGGCGGTAGTATCAAACGCTCACAAGCGTTCAAACGTCATATCCTGACCAAGAAAACAACCAAGTGCAAGCGTCAATTGCGTGGCACTGCGGAAGTTCATGCAACCAATACAGCATCGGTTCGCGCCATGATGCCCTACGCATAAGGAGTAGACCATGCCAAGAGTAAAACGTGGAGTCGTAGCCCGTGCAACGCACAAAAAGATGCTGGCCAAAGCCAAGGGTTATCGTGGCCGTCGCAAGAATGTTTACCGTGTAGCCAAGCAAGCGGTAATGAAAGCAGGGCAATATGCCTATCGCGATCGTCGTCAGAAAAAACGTCAATTCCGTACCTTGTGGATTGCCCGTATCAATGCGGCAGCGCGTGAATTTGGTATGCCTTACAGCGTATTCATGAACGGCCTGAAAAAAGCGGACATTCAAGTTGACCGTAAGGTATTGTCTGACATCGCTATTTTCGACAAGGCAGCCTTTGAGCAATTCGTCGTTCAAGCCAAGGCAAGTCTCGCAGCATAGTTAAACCTCGCCATCCCGTTTTGGATGGCGCGATTAAAAAGAGGGGGGCGCTACGCCCCCTTTTTTCGTTGAGTGGATGGTTTATGCAACAACTACAACAAATTCTCGATCAGGCCCTACAGCAGTTCGCCGTCATTAGTGACGAAACTGAACTGGAGCAGGTCAAAGCCAAATATCTGGGCAAGGAAGGCGCGCTCACCGCGCTGCTCAAAGGTTTGGGCAAACTGACTGCAGCAGAACGCCCCGCTGCGGGCGCGCGCATCAATCAGGTCAAACAGGCGATAGAGGCGGCTTTGCAACAGCGCCGCGATGCCCTGGCGCAGGTCAGGCTGGATGCCAGACTGGCAGCCGAATCGCTGGATGTGACCCTGCCCGGGCGCGGCAACGGTAGCGGCGGCCTGCATCCGGTGACGCGCACGCTGCAACGCATCGAACATCTGTTTCATTCGCTGGGCTTCGCCGTCTCGTCCGGACCCGAAATCGAACACGATTTCTACAACTTCACCGCGTTGAATATTCCGGCGAATCACCCCGCCCGAGCGATGCACGACACCTTTTACATTGATCCCGAGCATGTGCTGCGTACCCATACTTCACCCGTGCAGATACGCTACATGGAAGCGCATCAGCCACCTTTGAAGATTATTTCGCCGGGGCGCGTGTATCGCGTGGATTCCGACGCAACGCATTCGCCGATGTTCCATCAGGTTGAAGGGCTGTGGGTGGACGAACAGGTGAGTTTTGCCAATCTCAAGGGCGTGGTGCAGGATTTTCTGCAACGCTTCTTCGAGCAGGATGATTTGCAGGTGCGTTTCAGACCTTCATTTTTCCCGTTTACCGAGCCTTCTGCCGAGATGGATATGAGTTGGAAGGGCGGCTGGCTGGAGATTGGCGGTTGTGGCATGGTTCATCCCAACGTGCTGAAACACGTCAATATAGATAGCGAAAAGTATCTCGGTTTCGCCTTCGGGCTGGGCGTGGAACGGCTGGCCATGTTGCGTTACGGCGTGAACGATTTGCGTCAATTCTACGAGAGCGATTTGCGCTTCCTCAAGCAATTCAATTAAGCATACGGCGATGAAATTTTCTGAAAATTGGTTAAGAAGCTGGGTCAATCCCGCCTTGTCCAGCGATGAGCTGGGGCAGTTGTTGACGATGGCGGGGCTGGAAGTCGAGGCGCTGGAAGCTGTTGCTCCCGCGTTTAACAACGTGGTGGTGGCCGAAGTGCTGGAAGTGGTTAAACACCCAGACGCTGATCGCCTGAACGTGTGCCAGGTGAATGTCGGTGAAGCCGAACCCCTGACTATCGTGTGCGGCGCGCCCAACGTGGCAGTCGGCCTCAAAGTGCCTTGTGCGCGCATCGGCGCGGTGTTGCCGGGCGACTTCAAAATCAGGCAGGCCAAGGTGCGTGGCATCGCGTCTTTCGGCATGATGTGTTCGGACAAGGAGCTGGGGCTGGCGCAGGAGAGCGAATCTCACGGTTTGTGGGTGTTGCCGGCGGATGCGCCAGTGGGCGTATCGCTGCGCGATTATCTGGATTTGGACGACAAACTGTTTACCCTGAAACTCACGCCGAATCGCAGCGATTGTTCGGGCATGGCAGGTGTCGCCCGTGAAGTGGCTGCATTGACGGGTGGTGCATTCCGGCATCTGAATGTTCTGACCCAAGCCGTTGCATTTGACGAGCGATTGACCGTCAACGTAACTGACCAGCAGGCTTGTCCGCTGTATTGCGGGCGATTGGTGCGCGGCGTGAATGCGGCTGCAACGACCCCGGTCTGGATGCAGCGTCGTTTGGAGCGCAGCGGGCTGCGCTGTATCAATGCGGTGGTGGATGTCACCAACTATGTGATGATGGAGTTGGGTCAGCCCATGCATGCCTTTGATGCTGCGACCCTGTCCGGCGGCATCACTGTGCGTCACGCCAGCCAGGGAGAGGCGCTGACCCTGTTGAATGGTCAAGCGGTCGAACTGGATGAAGATGTGCTGGTGATCGCGGATGAAGCCAAGGCGCTGGCGCTGGCCGGTATCATCGGCGGGCTGGGCAGCGGCGTGGAAGCGACTACGCGGGATGTTTTTCTGGAGGCGGCTTTTTTCCATCCCGATGCGATTGCCGGTCGTGCGCGGCGCTACGGCTTGGCGACCGATTCTTCGTTCCGTTTCGAGCGTGGCGTGGATTTTGATTTCACCCGCAAGGCTTTGGAGCGAGCCACGCAACTGCTGGTCGAAATATGCGGCGGCAGTGTCGGCGAGATCAGCGAAGTGCGTGGCGTGATGCCTGCTCGTGAGCCAATCAGACTGCGTGTTTCGCGCGTGGAGCGGGTGCTGGGTGTCGCGTTGCAATGTGGTCAGATCGCCGAATTGCTGACCCGTCTGCAATTTGAATTTGTGATGAGCGGCGAAGCGTTCAGCGTTGTTCCGCCCAGTTTCCGTTTCGACCTGTCTATTGAGGCCGATCTGATCGAAGAAGTCGCCCGCATCCATGGCTACGACAATATCCCGGCACAGCCACCGCAAGCGGCATTGACGATGTTGCCCTACAGCGAATTGCAGCGTCCCCTGCCTTGCCTCCAACAGACGCTGGTGGCGCGCGATTATCAGGAAATCGTTAGTTATTCGTTTGTCGAAGAACAGATCGAGCGTGAATTGAGCGGCAATCAAAATCCGGTTGTCTTGCAAAATCCGATTGCCAGCAATATGGCAGTGATGCGCAGCAGTCTGATAGGCGGTCTGATCGGCGCGTTGCGTTTCAATCTCAACCGCAAACAGTCGCGTGTGCGGCTGTTTGAGGTGGGAGCCTGTTTCGCCAAGGCTGACGACGGATACCGGCAAAGCCAGCGATTGTCCGGCATCGCTTACGGCAATCAATCGCCCGAGCAGTGGGGGGTGAATGCAAGGACTGTGGATTTCTATGATGTAAAGGCCGATGTTGAAGCTCTTTTTGCGCCGCAATCATTGCGCTTGATTGCTGCCGTCCATCCGGCTTTGCACCCGGGGCGCTCCGCGCAGATTTACTGCGGTGAGCAGTGCGTGGGCTGGATAGGTGAATTGCATCCTCATTGGCAGCGGCAATATGACATGGCGCAAGCTGGCGTATGGTTTGAAGTCGAACTGGATGCCTTGTTGCAGGTGAATGTGCCGCGCATGAGCGAAATCGCCAAGTTCTTGCCGGTGCGGCGCGATCTCGCGGTATTGGCGGATGACTCGGTTGCCGTACAGTCATTGCTGGATGCCATGCAACAGGCCGCAGCGCCTTATGTTCAGGAAGTCACGTTGTTCGATGTGTATCGTGGGAAAGGGGTGGAACAAGGCAAAAAAAGCCTTGCATTCCGCGTGTTGTTACAAGATACTCAAAAAACTCTCACCGATACTGAAATTGAGCCAAGCATCGCAGAACTGGTGAAAGTGTTAAATAAATGCGGTGCGCAGTTGCGCATGTAAGGGAGCATCATGATAAAAACACTAACAAAAGCCGAATTGGCCGATTTGCTGTTTGCAAAAGTCGGTCTCAACAAACGCGAAGCCAAAGACATGGTAGAAGCGTTCTTTGAAGAAATTCGTATCCAGCTCGAACAGGGCGAAACCGTCAAATTATCCGGTTTTGGCAATTTCGAGTTGCGCGACAAACCGCAACGTCCGGGACGAAATCCAAAAACCGGCAAGGAAATCCCCATTCTCGCGCGCCGTGTGGTGACATTTCATCCCAGCCAAAAGCTGAAAACCATGGTGGAAAAGTCCTATCATGGAACCCCACAAGCCTAATTCAGAACTCCCTCCCATTCCCGCCAAACGCTACTTCACCATCGGTGAAGTCAGCGAATTGTGCGGGGTGAAGGCGCATGTGCTGCGTTATTGGGAGCAGGAGTTTGCCCAGCTTAATCCGGTCAAGCGCAGCGGTAACCGCCGCTACTATCAGCATCACGAAGTGGTGCTGATACGTCACATCCGTGAATTGCTGTACGAGCAAGGCTTTACCATCAGCGGAGCCCGAAATCGTCTGGAAAATCCGAATGAGGGCAATGCGCTGGCCGGGACGACCGGTTCTTTCGCGGCTGTTTCCGGGAATATGGATATGGCGATGTTGAAACACGAAATACGCGACATCATCGCCTTGTTGGGGGAATAAAAGACTGTTAGCCCGAAGTAGTAACGTCCGCTGTTCTGCAAAGTAGAACTGTCCGCTTTTACTGCTCTCCTTTGACTATTTACTGCCCATCCTGGGCGGATTACCGATAGGCAGCATGATTAGCCGCAGGCTAAAAAATTAACGTGAAACTCGCGAAGCGATTCGATTGCCTCCTCTCCCTCTGGGAGAGGATTGAGGTGAGGGAAACGGTCATGGCAAGTTTCATTATCGGGGGCGGCAAACTTGCCATGACCGTTAGAGCCAGGCTAGATTGGGCTGTTTGCCACAATCCGTTAAATTAAAACCAAGGGTGAGAGA
>JAVHSF010000071.1:0-1649 GCA_036172035.1 Gallionella sp.
CCCGTATAATCCTGCCATCGTAACTTTTGCGGGTTGTTCGTCATGCTCTGGCTCAAGGCTTTTCATATCATCATGGTCGTGTCCTGGTTTGCCGGGCTGTTCTATTTGCCGCGCCTCTTCGTCAATCACGCGATGGCGACCGAGCCTGCCGAGATTGCGCGCCTGAAGCTGATGGAGGGAAAGCTGTACCGCTTCGTCACACCGATTGCGTGGCTGGCGATTGCCTCCGGGCTGGCGCTGTGGCTGGTTTACGGTTTTCGCGGTGGCTGGCTGCACGTCAAGCTGCTGCTGGTGGTTGGGCTGTATGCCTACCATCACTACTGCGGCATCCTGGTTCGGCGTTTTGCCGCCGATGGGAATGCCCGCGACCACGTTTTTTACCGTTTCTTCAATGAAATTCCCGTGCTGATCCTGACCGCCGTTGTCATCCTCGTTACCGTAAAGCCCTTCTAAACATGACTGATTTTTTTGCCCCCTGTCCGCGCGGACTGGAAAAAGTATTTACCGACGAGCTAATCTCGTTCGGTGCGACCCACCTGCTGACAACGGAAGGCGGCGTGGGATTTTCCGGTGACTGGGCGTTGTGTTATCGCGTCAATCTGGAAAGCCGTCTCGCCAGCCGCGTCCTGTGGCGCGTCAAGGAAACCCACTATCGCACCGAACAGGACATTTACCAGGCGGTGTTCGACCTGCAATGGCCGCGCTGGTTTAAGGTGTCGCATACCATTCGCGTCAACACCACGGCGCTACGCTGCCCGTTAAAGAGCCTGGAATTCATCACCCTGCTGGTCAAGGATGCCATCTGCGACCGTTTCCGCGCGCACTGCAACGAGCGTCCCAGCGTGGATACGTTGACTCCCGATGTGCGCATCCATGTCTTTATCGAAGACGAAAAGCTGATGCTGTATCTGGATACTTCGGGCGAGCCGCTGTTCAAGCGCGGCGTGCGTCAGCACACCAATATCGCGCCGATACGCGAAAATCTGGCGGCGGGGATTTTGCGCCTGTCCGGCTGGCAGCCCGGTACGCCGCTGCTCGACCCGATGTGCGGCAGCGGCACGTTTTTGATCGAAGCGGTGCAAATGGCGCTGAACATTCAGCCCGGCGTCAGTCGCAGCTTTGCCTTCGAGAAACTGCTGAATTTTGATGCGCCCAAGTGGCAGGCCATGCGGGAACAGGCGATTGCCGCGCAGCTCCTCCCCCAACCCCTGGAAATCTACGGCAGCGATCTGTACGGCGATGCGCTGAAAACAGCCTGGCGCAATCTTCAGGATGCCGGTCTGTCTGAATGCGTGGAACTCAAGCAGGCAAATGTGCTGGAAATCTCCGCTCCGGCAGACCACGGCATACTGGTGGCCAACCTGCCTTACGGCGAGCGCATGGGCGAACTGGACGAGCTGGCGGAACTGTACCCGAAGCTGGGCGATGCGCTGAAAAGGAAATTTGGCGGTTGGACAGCCTATTTGTTTACCGCAGATAAAGCCATTTTGAAGCTGATGCGCTTGTCGCCTTCAAAGCGCACCCCGCTGTTCAACGGCGCGATCGAATGCCGACTGTTGGAATATAAAATCGTATCGGGCAGCAATCGTCCCAAATAACGCGGGCAAGCACCGGCAGCCTGCCTGACTTAAAGGAAATCAGTTGCTAGG
>JAVHSF010000072.1:0-1649 GCA_036172035.1 Gallionella sp.
TCCCCGACCTGGACTCGAACCAGGGACCTGCGGATTAACAGTCCGTCGCTCTACCAACTGAGCTATCAGGGAATGAAGAGGTGCGCATCATATAGATGACATCAATATTGGTCAATAGGAAATATTCATTTTTTTGAAAAGTTCAGTATTTTGATTGTCGCTAGCCAATACCCTCCCCTGAAACCATTGCCGCCAGCATCGTCAAACGATATATTTTTGCTCGCCTGATATCCGGAATACTTAACAGCAGCACGCGGCCGCTGACGTGTGGCACTTTCTGCGGCATAATGCGCGCCTTGTTTATTGAAAGTTTCCTGCAATGAAAATCACTGTTATTGGTTCCGGCTATGTTGGTTTGGTGTCGGGCGCATGTCTGGCAGACCTGGGTAATGACGTAATCTGTCTGGATGTTGATCCGCGCAAGATCGAGATTCTGAACAACGGTGGTTCGCCTATCTATGAACCCGGCCTGGACGATGTCATCAAGCGCAACATGGCAGTGGGTCGTCTGCGTTTTACCACCGATGTCGCCGCCAGCGTGGCGCACGGTCTGGTGCAGATGATCGCAGTGGGTACGCCTTCCGATGAAGACGGTTCGGCTGATTTGCAGTACGTCATCGCGGCAGCGCGCAACATTGCGCGCCATATGACTGAATACAAAGTCATCGTGGATAAGTCCACTGTGCCGGTCGGTACGGCTGACAAAGTCAGACTGGCGGTACAGAATGAATTGGACAAACGTGGTGTAAATACAGCGTTTAGCATCGTTTCCAATCCAGAGTTTCTCAAGGAAGGGGCTGCGATTGACGACTTCAACCGTCCCGACCGCATCGTGGTCGGCGCAGATGACGATACAGCCATCAAAGTCATGCGTGACATGTATGCGCCCTTCCAGCGCAATCACGAACGCCTGATTGTCATGGACATCAAATCTGCCGAACTGACCAAGTATGCCGCCAATGCCATGTTGGCGACCCGCATCTCGTTTATGAACGAGCTGGCCAACCTAGCTGAACGCGTTGGCGCGGACATTGAGCACGTGCGCAAGGGCATCGGCTCCGACCAGCGCATCGGCTTTAGTTTTCTTTACGCAGGTTGCGGCTACGGCGGCTCCTGCTTCCCCAAGGATGTGCGCGCACTGCAACGCACCAGCGCAGAACACGGCTTGCCGCTGAAGGTGCTGGAGGCAGTGGAAAGCGTCAACAATGCGCAAAAATCGGTATTGCTCGACAAGATCACCAAGCGCTTTGGCAGCGATCTCAAAGGCAAACACTTCGCCCTGTGGGGACTGGCTTTCAAGCCCGGCACAGACGACATGCGCGAAGCCAGCAGCCGCGTGCTGATGGAAGGTCTGTGGGCGAGGGGTGCGACGGTGACTGCCTTTGACCCGGTTGCCATGCCGGAAACCCGGCACCTCTACGGAGACCGCGCTGACCTGAGCTTTTCCGACAATTCCAAGGATGCACTGCAAGATGCCGACGCACTGGTTATCGTGACGGAATGGAAAGCCTTCAAAAGCCCGGATTTCAGCATCATCAAAGCGCGCCTGAAAACGCCGGTCATTTTCGACGGGCGCAATCTGTTCGAGCCTGCCGACATCAATGCATTGGGATTCGAGTATTATGGCATTGGGCGAGTTAGCATATAAC
>JAVHSF010000073.1:0-1642 GCA_036172035.1 Gallionella sp.
TACTGCAATCATTGAATTGAAATTGTTGATGAAAAGGCTGATTTACCCTTGCCCTCTCATCAAATAGCCATATGGCGAATGCAGGCAGGTCAAAAATTATCTCTCCAGGCTCGTAATGCGGTAAATACGCCGATGGTGCTGGTGTCGGTCAAGCCGCGCTGCCGCAAGGTGCGGATGATTTCGGGTTCGCCGCAGCGCAGAAAGGGGTTGGTGGCTTTTTCCAGCGCGAGGGTGAATGGCACGGTGGGCAGGTTTTCAACACGCATTTTTTGAGTATTTTCAACACGTTGTTGCACGGCTGGGTTGCCGGGTTCGCAAGCCAGGGCGAAACGCAGGTTGGATGCGGTGTATTCGTGGGCACAATACACATGCGTGTTGTCAGGTAATTCGCTCAGTCGCTTGAGTGAGTTGTGCAGTTGTGCCACCGTCCCCTCGAAATTTTTGCCGCAGCCGGCACCAAACAGTACATCGCCACAGAACAGTATGGGTGGGGTGGCATTTGCTGCAAGGAAGGCGATGTGGTCATCCAGATGGCCGGGAATCTCCATGATGTCAAACACCAAGCCGAATTCGTTTAATCTGATCTGTTCGCCTTCCCATACCTCGTGGCTGATGTGCGGATTTTTTTCATGTCGTCGTCCAAACACTGGCACGTTGTATACTGCGCGCAATTCTGCGATACCGCCGATGTGGTCGTGGTGGCGATGGGTGCAGAAAATACCGGTCAAAATCAGATTTTTCTCTGCAAGGAATGCCCGCACGGGTGCCGCTTCACCCGGGTCAACTACGACAGCGTGACGGTCGTTATGGATGGCCCAGATGTAGTTGTCCGCGAAGGCGGGAATGGCGGTAATTTTGAACATGATGACGAGTCCCGATTGAAAGCTGAGCGATGTCCGATTGTAAGTCAGTTGCGCAAAGTTTGAGCGAGTGGTTTGCCACCCCGCAAGGGGAGTATGTGCTGGCGCGCGAGCAGGCTTATTTTGATCGCACGGTGGATGATATTTTTGGCTACAACGCGTTGCAACTGGGTTTGCCGGAGCATGATTTTCTGCGCAATAGCCGTATTCCATTGCGCTTCAACGGCGCTGAACGGCGGGCGGATGTAAGGTTGTGTGGTGCTGAATTACCGTTCGCCTGTGGCAGTCTGGATTTGGCGGTGCTGCCGCATACGCTGGAGTTTTCCGAACATCCGCATCTGATCTTGCGCGAAGTGGAACGGGTGCTGATACCGGAAGGCAATTTGATCGTCAGCGGTTTCAACCCGCGCAGCTTGTGGGGCATCCATCGCGCGCTGGGCAGAAAACAGGGTTACCCGTGGTGTGGGCGCTTCATCGCATTGCACCGTTTAAAGGATTGGTTGGCATTGCTCGGTTTTGAAGTGGTGGGAGGGTGTTTCGCGGTTTACGCGCCGCCCTTCCATCAGAAAAAATTGCTGGAGCGCAGTGCCTTTATGGAATCGGCGGGGGATCGCTGGTGGGCAATGGGCGGTGGAGTGTATTTTTTACATGCGGTGAAGCGCGTGCCGGATATGCGGCTGATCAAGCCGCAATGGAATAAAGGCTTGGTGAATAAACTGTTGCCAGTTGCGCCGAAGTTGAATAACAGGATTACGCAACGTAGTGGTGCGGCGCGCCGTGTC
>JAVHSF010000074.1:0-1631 GCA_036172035.1 Gallionella sp.
GCACGCGACACCACTTCGGCGATCTCTTCCGCGCCGACTTGGGTACGCAACAGCTTGTTCTTCGATGCGCCACCTTCCGCTTCGCGTTGCGCAGCTTCTTTCATCTTGGCTTCGAGTTGTGGCAGCTTGCCGTATTGCAGCTCGGCGACTTTCTCCAGTTTGCCTTCGCGTTGCAGACGCACGATCTCAGCGCGCATGGCCTCGATCTCTTCCTTCACGGTGGCCGCACCTTGGGCTGCGCCCTTCTCTGCTTTCCACACTTCTTCGAGGTCGGCATATTCGCGTTCGAGTTTTTTGATCTCGACTTCGATCAATGCGAAACGTTTCTTGGAAGCTTCGTCTTTCTCTTTCTTAACAGCTTCGCGTTCGATCTTCAACTGGATCAAACGACGTTCGAGTTTATCCATCACCTCCGGTTTGGAGTCGATCTCCATCTTCATGCGCGATGCTGCCTCGTCGATGAGGTCGATGGCTTTGTCGGGCAGGAAACGGTCGGTGATGTAGCGATGTGACAACTCCGCCGCCGCGACGATGGCGGGGTCGGTGATCTCAACACCATGGTGTACTTCGTATTTCTCTTTCAAACCACGCAGGATAGCGATGGTGGATTCCACGCTCGGTTCATCTACCAGCACCTTTTGGAAACGACGTTCCAGTGCGGCATCTTTCTCGATGTATTTGCGATATTCATCCAGCGTGGTTGCGCCGACACAATGCAGTTCACCGCGAGCCAGCGCAGGCTTCAACATATTGCCCGCGTCCATCGCACCATCCGCCTTACCTGCACCCACCATGGTGTGCAACTCGTCGATGAAGACGATGTTGTTGCCTTCGTCTTGTGCCAATTCTTTTAGCACCGCTTTCAAACGCTCCTCGAACTCGCCGCGATATTTCGCGCCTGCGATGAGGGCGGCCATATCCAGCGACAAGACTTTCTTGCCTTTAAGCGAATCGGGCACTTCGCCATTGATGATGCGCTGCGCCAAGCCTTCGACGATGGCGGTCTTACCCACGCCAGGTTCGCCGATGAGCACAGGGTTGTTCTTGGTACGGCGTTGTAACACTTGGATGGCACGGCGAATCTCGTCATCACGACCGATGACGGGATCGAGCTTGCCTAGTCGCGCGCGCTCAGTCAGATCGACACAGTATTTCTTCAGCGACTCGCGCTGACCTTCCGCCTCTTGCGAACCGACAGACTCGCCCCCGCGCACCGCAGCGATGGCGGTCTCCAGCGGCGCACGCGATACGCCATGCGTCTTCAGCAGACGGCCTGTCTCGCCCTTGTCGTTGGTGAGCGCGAGCAAGAACATCTCGGAGGCGATGAACTGGTCACCACGCTTCTGCGCTTCTTTGTCGGTGAGGTTGAGCAGATTGGTGAGATCACGCCCGACCTGCACTTCGCCGCTATGCCCTTCCACTTTGGGCAAACGTGAAACGACCTCCGTCAGCGCGGTCTTCAGCGCATTAGTATTGCCGCCCGCACGCGCCAGCAGCGAACCCGCCCCGCTGTCGGCATCGTTAAGCAGTGCCAGTAGCAGGTGCTGTGGCTCGATGAATTGGTTGTCCGCACCCACAGCCAGCCCTTGGGCATCGGACAGGGCTTGTTGCAACTTGGTGGTGAATTTGTC
>JAVHSF010000075.1:0-1624 GCA_036172035.1 Gallionella sp.
TTGGTCGAATGGCTCGTTGCTTCGTCAAGGGCGGATAAATCGGTGTTTCCAGGTTTAACGTTTGCCGTTGAAGTTTTTTGCCGAGGAGAAATTGGCACCGGATTCCTGGATGGCGATTCGGACCTGTTTGATGCCGACCTGTTTTTTACCGTTGGCAAAAGCGGCGAGCAGTGCTTTGTCGGCGAGCAGGTTGAGCCGTCTGGCGCGGCCTTGTGCATCGGCAAGCAACAGCTGTTCCGCCAGCCAGGAAAACATGCGCCCACCCCGCCATCCGGCGATTCTGAGGCGGTGATCCAGGTAGGCGCTGGCATCGCTGCGCGACAAATTGCGCAGTACCAGCCGATATACAATGCGGTCGCGCACCTGGCGCAGATGCGGTGCGGCAAGCAACGTGTCGAGTTCGGGCTGGCCGCACAACACCAGTTGGATGAGTTTGCGGTCATGGGTTTCCAGATTGGATAGTCGTCTGACTTCTTCGATGGATTCGGCGGGCATGGTATGCGCTTCGTCTATCAATACGAGCACTTGCCTGCCCTGTGCATGACGTTGGATGAGTTCATGCTGGAGTGCTTCCAGGCGCATGCCCTGGCTGGCAGCAGTCACGCCCAGGTCTCGTGCGATGACATCAATGATTTCGTCGCGAGAAAAAGAAGGGTTGGGAAGATAAACGGTGTCTAAACGGGATTCCAGACGGGTGAGCAGGAGGCGGCTCATCAGGGTTTTGCCGCTGCCCACTTCGCCAACTACGGTCACGATGCCTTCGGCTTGCTGGGCGGCATATAACAGCCCGGCGATGAAAGCGCCTCGTTCCCCGCCTTCAAAGAAAAAACTGGGGTCGGGCGTGATGGAAAAAGGTGGCGTGTGCAGCCCGAAGTAATCCAGATAGAGTGAAGACATGGCGTGCATCGTATGCTTGCGGGTAGGGGCTGTCAATGCGGCATTGATGCCGCCAATGGCACGGCCAAACGGGCATCAGCACTTGCCTGATTAGCCTGTTTGCGCTTTAATGCGCGCTGTTTTTAACTGTCGTAAAGCCAAAATGAAATTTATCGAAATGTTATTTGAAGGCAGTCTGTGGAATAGCCGTTTTGTCATTCTGACCGCAGTGGTGGGTAGTCTGGTGGCGGGTTTTGTCATTTTTTACATGGCGACTGTGGATGTTTATTTCCTGTTCCAGCACGCGCTGCATTACGCCGATGCCAGCCTGACAGAAGAAGCGCGCAAGGCGCTGCATGACAGCACGGTGTCGCATATCGTGGAAGTGGTGGACGGCTATCTGTTGGCGACGGTGATGTTGATTTTCTCCCTCGGCCTGTACGAATTGTTCATCAGCGACATTGATCAGGCGCATGGCAGCAAGGCTTCCAGCAAGATTCTGGTGATCAATAATCTGGATGACCTGAAAGCCCGTTTGGCCAAGGTGATTCTGATGATCATGATCGTCACGCTGTTTGAAGAGGCGCTGCATATGAAACTTGAGACGCCCCTGGATCTGGTCTATTTGGGAGCCAGTATTACGCTGATCGCTTTGGCTCTGTATTTCAGTCATGCGGGTGACCATGGTGTTGACTCGAACAATGACTCGTCTGTCGCACCCGACAAGCACGGTCATTAAATTGTTGGC
>JAVHSF010000076.1:0-7589 GCA_036172035.1 Gallionella sp.
GGTGCGACCTGTATCACGTTGCCGTTGCGGCGCATGTCCAGACCACTGCTTTGCAGGATGATGTCCAGCGCCTGATCCCAGGGTACATCTTTCAAGCGCAGGGTCAGGTTCCCTTTCACCGTGTCGCTGATAACCATGTTCAACTCGGTAAAATCAGCGATAACATTCAACGCCTCACGCACCGTGATGTCCTGAAAGTTGAGTGTCAATTTTTCTCCGTTATAGCCACCCTGTTTAGGCTTGCCCAACTGGTGAGCCTCTTCCGCAACGGGTTTCACTTCAATAATGAATTTGCTGTCTGTCTGATATGCAGAATGCTCCCAGTTGCCCTTTGGCTCAATCACCATGCGGGTATCTCCACCTTGCGCGAAAGTATCCACCGTTTGCACAGGCGTGGCGAAATCAACCACGTCCAGCTTGCGCTGCAAGTTACGCGGCAGACTGGTTTTGAGAAAATCAACAATCAGCTTGGTTCCCTGGCGGCGAATATCTATGCCCAGCCCCGCATCGGAAAGATCAACCTGAATACGTCCCGCGCCATTATTGCCACGACGGAAATCAATATCGCTCAACGCATGATTTTGCACACCACGCCTTGCCTCGGCAAAGCGGGAGATGTTATTTACGGTAGCAGCATTGGTCGCTTTGCCATGCAGGGTAATCAGTACCGCATTGCCGTCCAGCCTGGCATCATATGTCAGCATCTGATTGAGATTGATGACCAGACGGGTACGTGACCCCGCCTGAATAATATTGGCACTGCGCAAATCGCCTGTCGAAAATTCCTGCACCGAGCGCCCCAGTGCATTTTCAGTCTCGGGAAAATCCAGCGCAATGCGCGGCGGGACATTGATGGTAAATCCGGCTGGCAGGTTAATCAGCGGCTCTGCCAATTGCACCTTGATAACGCTCTCGCCCGCAGCGGAATTGATGACGCTTAGATTGGTGATTTTGTTCTGGTTGGCGGCCTGCACATTAGTCATGCCGAACATCATCACCAGCCCAAACAAACGCAACGAATTTTTTATCATGCTTTTTAACTCTGAGTAATTTAAGCAGGCATCCCGCGTAGCGGAAGCTCGCAACGATAGATTTGTCGTGATGCAATTAAGCTGTGCCATCGAGTACACTCCCCAATCATTCAATCAATCGCAAACTGCTGTCACGATCAGACCAGTCGCCGGTGCTGTCCTGCACCACTTCTTTAATCAAGATTTCCGTATCCGTTACTTTGCTAATCAAACCGAAATTCATGCCCACATAATTACCGGCTCTGACTTGGTGCAATTTGCCGTCAGGTGCGCGCACCACGGCATAACCAACCTTACCCTTAAAAACATAGCCGACCATCTTGAGGCTTTCCAACGGAAATTCCTCCAATGCCTCCTTCGGCCGATCAAAATCCGGTTCATTTTCCCCGCGTTTTCCGCTGGTACTCGATTCGGGTTTGCGCGGCTTGAAAGGATCCGCGACACCCGTATCGTTGTTATAGGCAAAGGACTCGTAGAGTTTCACGCTGGGCGGCGGCGGAATCTTGCCGCGCATATCTGCACCGGAGTTTTTAACAAAATCCCGCAGGTCCTGGAATTCTTCACCGCCGCAACCTGTCAGGATAAGCGTGACCAGCGCAAGATAAATTAACCTCATTTTTTAGCTCCCGCCTCTCTGCCTGCCTTCTTTTGCGCCGCAAGCTCTTCCTCATCCAAATAACGAAAAGTCTTGGCAATGGCTTCCATGACCAATGTCCCGCCAGTTGGCTTAATGGATATTTCGTTCAGCGTCACGATGCGCGGCAGCATGGAAATGTCACTCGAGAACTTCCCCAGATCATCGTAACTTCCGGTCACCTTGAGTGTAATCGGTTGTTCGGCGAACGAACCGTTAATGACTTCAGCACTGGGACGAAACAGCTCGAACTGCAAGCCACGCCCCAATCCGGCCTGGTTAACGTCGGTCAACAAGGCATCCATTTCCGATTTGTTCGGCAATTGCTTGAGCAATGCGCCAAAGGACTCCTGCGTCTCCAGCAACTGTTTTTTCATCAAATCCAGATTGACTGCCTGAATTTTTTTGCTCAGAAAAGCATCCTTGAGCCTGCCCTCCTCCTCCCTGGCAGCGTTCAGACCTTCCCATTGGCTCTGCCAATCCAGCAAAGCACCCAATACCAGTACGCTGCCAAATATCGCCGCAAATGCCAACAATTTGGCTTTCCACGGCCATTCACCAGGCTTCTGGGGATTAAGATTTTTAAAGTCGTCCAAATTCATCACTGCACCTCTTTCTTTCCGGCGACAGACTTGACGGGAGCGGCCTCTACGTCCTGCAACTTGGTCAGATTGAAAGTGAGCGTAAATTCACTGAGTCGCGCACCATTCACGTCCGTTGAGTGAATGTCCACCAAAACTGGTGATTCCAGCCATGCAGAATCCTCGATCGCCCTCATCAACGTGGAGACCCGCGCATTCGATTGTGCATAGCCAACCAGATCAATGCCATCCCCTTTTTGCCTGATCGCCTTCAAGTAAACACCTTCGGGCAAGATACGCAGCATTTGATCCAGCAGATGCACAACACGCGAACGGTCGCTTTGCAATTTCTCGACCGCATCCTTGCGTTCCATTAGAGATTTGGTTTGTTCGCGCAGCTTTCTGATTTCCGCAATTTGCTTGTCCAATATTGCCGTTTCCTGCTGCAAATAGGCGTTGCGACGCTCCTGATAATAAATTTGCGCACTGATTGCGCCATGTACCAGCCCCCAAATCAACACGCCCAGCAGCACGCTAAGAATGCTCAAACTGACGAACTGTCTTTTTCTGGCGCGGCGCTTTTCCTCACGGTGAGGCAATAAGTTAATGCGTATCATGATGGATCGAACCTCCGCATTGCCAAGCCACAGGCAACAATCAGTGCTGGTGCATCAGCCTGTAATTGACGGGGCTTGATTCGGCCGGACAACGTCATCAATGCAAACGGATTGGCCACCATGGTACTCACCTGGGTTCTTGTCGCCACCGCATCATCCAAACCCTGCAACACCGAACTGCCGCCAGCCAGTACGATATAATCAACCTCGTTGTAATGCGAAGAAGTGAAGAAAAACTGCAAGGCGCGCGCTATCTCCATGACCAGACTATCGCGGAATGGTATCAAAACGTCACTCTCGTAATTGTCCGGCAAACCACCGTTGCGTTTGGCCGATTCCGCCTCTTCCGCAGTCAGATTAAACATGGCTTGAATTTGTTGCGTCAATTGCTCACCGCCGATTTGCTGATCGCGTGTATAAACCGATTGACCGTTACGCAGTACGTTCACGCTCATCGTGGTCGCGCCAATATCAATCAGTGCCACACATTTATCGTCAGCATGATCGGGCAACTGGGCACGAATTTGCGAAAAGGCAGTTTCTGCCGCAAAAAGCTCTACATCTACCACGACGACTTTAAGTCCTGCCGCCTCCGCCGCTGCCACTCTATCTTCAACATTTGCCTTGCGTGAAGCTGCCAGCAACACTTCCAGTTCATCCTCGTTGCCAGGCGCAGGTCCTAACACCTGAAAATCCAGATTGACTTCTTCCAGCGCAAAAGGAATATATTGATTCGCTTCGGACTCGACCTGAAACTCCAGGTCTTCCTCGCTCATGCCAGCAGGCAACAAAATCTTTTTGGTAATGACGGCAGCTGCAGGAAGCGCGACAGCAACATTCTTGATTCGCGTTCCCAAGCGTTTGTAGGCTCGTTGCAGGGTCTCCGCAAGCGCATCCAGGTTGTTGATATTGCCATCGCTAACCGCATCTTTCGGCAAAGCCTCAATGGCATAGCTCTCAACGGTGTAAGCGCCATTGTTGGGCAACTGACTTAACTCGACCAGTTTGACGGAGGATGAGCTTATATCCACCCCAATCAGGGGTGGCATTTTGGCCTGGAGGAAATCCAGCAATTCATCAAAATTCACTTTGGACATAGACCGTTCGGAACACTTCCGTATAAATTAGGTTAAATCCTAGCAACAACTTACATCCGTGTAAAGGCGTTTTTAGGAGGGCGATTATCTCGTATAATCCCCGCGCTGGCCAAACAATATCATTGTTAATTATTATTGAACAACTATTCCATGCTCACACGTCGCTGGCTACTTCCCGTTATCGTTGCGCTCACGCTCATTTCGTTGCCTGCATTATTGCTGGGCATCGCGGCGATGTTAACTTATCCGACCCTGCCATCACTGGAGGTACTCACCGATTATCACCCTATCGTTCCATTGCGAATCTACAGTGCGGATGGGGTTTTACTGGGCGAATTCGGCAGGGAACGGCGCGCGCTGGTGAAAATTGCTGACGTACCCGAATCAATGATACATGCCATTCTGGCTGCGGAAGATGACAGTTTCTACCGGCATGGCGGGGTTGATTACGCGGGGGTCATGCGCGCTACGCTATCCAACTTTACCTCTGGCGGCACCAAACAGGGCGCAAGCACCATCACCATGCAAGTTGCCCGAAATTTTTTCCTGACCAAGGAAAAAACCTTTACACGAAAATTCAATGAGGTATTGTTGGCCTTCAAAATCGAGCACTATCTCAGCAAAGATGAAATTCTTCAGCTATACATCAACCAGATTTATCTCGGGCAACGTTCTTACGGTTTCGCTTCTGCCGCACAAATTTATTACGGCAAACCACTCAAGGAAATATCCATAGCCGAAGCGGCCATGCTCGCAGGTTTACCCAAAGCGCCTTCCAGCTACAACCCGGTTGTCAACCCAAAACGTGCGCGCCTGCGCCAGCTTTATGTGCTTCGACGCATGCAACAATTGCACTACATCAGCGCTACGGAATATGAGCTTGCCAAGAATCAGCCTATCGTCACGAAACATGCCAATCAGGAATTTTCCATCAAGTCGGACTATTTGACGGAAATGGTACGTCAGGCGGTCTATGAAAAATATCAGGAGGCCACCTATACGAATGGGTACAAGGTCTACACCACAATTCGCCACCAGGATCAACTGGCTGCCTACCAGGCTGTACGCAGGGGGGTGCTTGAATATGATCGCAGGCACGGCTATCGTGGTCCGGAAGGTTTCGTGGATTTGCAGCAAGGCAATAGCGAAGAGCTTCTGGATGATGCCCTGCAGGAGGCGACCGAGGGTGATGACTTGCTGCCTGCCGTGGTGCTGTCAGCAGCGCCCACTCAGATCAGTGCCTACGCCAAAGGCGGCGAACGAATCATCATCAACGGAGACGCATTACGATTTGCCCAGCGCGCCCTGAGCGACAAGATAGCCTTGAATCAACGCATCGTCGCCGGCTCCATCATCCGTGTGCAAAAAAATGAAAAAGGCATCTGGCAAATCAGCCAACTTCCGCAAGTCGAGGCCGCATTTGTTTCGGGCAATCCCCTCAATGGTGCGATTTACTCGCTGATTGGCGGGTTCGATTTTAACCACAACCAGTTCAACCACATCACTCAGGCGTGGCGACAACCCGGTTCCAGCTTCAAACCCTTTATTTATTCTGCCGCGCTGGAAAAAGGCTTCACTCCCGCCACCCTTATCAATGATGCGCCGCTGACATTCGGCGCGGCACAGACCGGTAGCGAGCCATGGGAACCAAAAAATTACGACGGCAAATACGATGGCCCGATGCGTATGCGCGAGGCGCTCATTCATTCCAAAAACATGGTCTCGATACGCATCATGCAGTCCATCACGCCTAAGTATGCGCAGGATTACATCACTAAATTCGGCTTCCCTGCCGACAAACATCCGCCCTATCTCACCACTGCGCTGGGCGCAGGTTCAGTCACGCCGCTGCAAATGTTGTCGGGTTATTCTGTATTCGCCAATGGCGGTTTCCGCGTCGCCCCGTACTTCATTGATCGCATCGAAGATGCTCAAGGCAACCTGCTTAGCAAGACCATCCCAACGGTGGCCAATGCAGGCGCGGAACAGGTCATAGACGTGCGTAATGCCTACACCATGGTCAGCATGATGCAGGACGTGGTCAAACACGGCACCGGCATACGCGCCATGCAGCTTGGCCGTCAGGATCTGGCGGGTAAAACCGGCACCACCAGCGATTCAATTGATGGCTGGTTTTGTGGCTTCCAGCCTACCGTGGTCGGCATAGCCTGGATGGGTTTTGATCAGCCGCGCAGCCTGGGCGACAAGGAGACCGGCGGAGGCGTTGCCCTGCCCATATGGATGGACTACATGGGTAAAGTACTAAAAAATATCCCTCAAGCCGAATATAGCCTGCCAGAAAACATGGTCACTGCACGCATCAACGAAAAAGGATTGCTCGACGAAAATGGCACGAGAGAAGAGTATTTCTATCAGGAAAACATCCCATCCAAACAATCCGCCCCGCCCCCGGGCGAAGTAGGCCAGCCTGCAGAAACCATTAAGGATCAACTGCTCTGATGCCACACAGCCAAAATTTTTTAAGGCGCGACCTGATGCGCGAGCAACTGGCGCATCAGGCTGCCAAGCTATTAGCCGAAGGCGACATCACCGACTTCGCCCTTGCCAAGCGCAAAGCAGCCCGGCAACTGGGTGCAACGGATACGCAGCATCTGCCCAGCAACCAGGAGGTCGAGCAGGCCTTGCACAGCTATCGCGCCCTGTACCAGCACAACAGCCATCCCATCATCCTGAATCAATTACGCGCAGAAGCACTCAGCGCAATGAAACTGCTTGCAACCTTCAACCCCTACCTCACCGGCTCGGTATTAAGCGGTACGGCAGGCGAAAATTCCGACATCAACCTGATGTTATTCAGCGACGATGCCAAAGCCGTGCTGCTGTTCCTGCTCAAACACAAGCTGGATTTCGACGACGGAGAATGGCGGGTACGGATAAACGGGAGGGAAGAAAACGTACCGAGCTACACGCTGACCGGCGATTCGGGCAGACAGACGCACATCGTCGTGCTGCCCGAAAACGCCCGTCACAGCGGCAGCCGCCACCCGGAAACCCATGCGGACATCACGACGGTGGAAGCGCTGCTGACGAGCTAGGTGGAGCCAAAACATCGTGCGCGTAGCGCACACAAAACCGCTTTTTCCTTTTCCACTGTGCGCCGCCGAGTCGCGGAAAACGGTCAGGGATAGTTGGCGAGGACTGTCTGAGCGCGTAGCGCGAGTTCCGCAGCCGCCTGACCGTTCGAGCAACACCCGTTGTTTGTCGTTTGTCGCGCCCTACGCCGGCGTTCCTCTCAATCTTCGCCCCTCAATCCTGTTTTTGCAGCCACCGCGCCGCATCCAGCGCAAAGTAGGTCAATATCCCGTTCGCCCCGGCGCGTTTGAACGCCATCAGTGATTCCAGCACGCAGGCTTCTTCGTTCAGCCAGCCGTTTTGTGCGGCAGCCTTGAGCATGGCGTATTCGCCGCTCACCTGATAGACAAAAGTCGGTGCCTTGAACTCGTCCTTGACGCGGCGCACGATGTCCAGGTAAGGCATACCGGGCTTGACCATCACCATGTCCGCGCCTTCCTGCAAGTCCATGCCGACTTCCCACAACGCTTCGTCAGAGTTGGCCGGATCCATCTGGTAGGTGTATTTGTTGCCCGCGCCCAGGTTGCCGCTGGAGC
>JAVHSF010000077.1:0-7507 GCA_036172035.1 Gallionella sp.
AAATCGTGCCGGGGATGCCCCATTCAGTCGAGAGTGGCGGGATAGCTGCTAAACTACCCGGCATCAATTGAGTCTTTGGAGGACATAGCGTTATGAAACGAATTTTTCTGTTTATTGCAACCAATCTGGCGGTTGTGTTCGTCATCAATATCACCCTGCGTTTGCTTGGGGTGGATCGTATTCTGGACCAGAGCGGCGGAATCAATTTCAGCAACCTGTTGGTGATGTCTGCGGTCATCGGTTTTGCCGGTTCGATCATTTCCCTGTTTATGTCCAAATGGTCTGCCAAGCGCATGGTGAACGCGCAAGTCATAGAGACGCCGTCCGATCCGACCGAACGCTGGCTGGTTGAAACGGTCACGCGTCAGGCACAAGCCGCCGGTATCGGACTGCCGGAAGTGGCGATCTACGATGCGCCGGATGTGAATGCGTTTGCCACTGGCTGGAATAAAAATGCTGCGCTGGTAGCGGTCAGCACCGGCCTGTTGCACAGCATGAGTCGCGACGAAGCCGAAGCGGTGCTGGCGCATGAAATCAGCCACGTTGCCAACGGCGACATGGTGACACTGGCGCTGATCCAGGGCGTGGTAAACACCTTCGTGGT
The DNA here is from genome assembly GCA_036172035.1 of Gallionella sp. Classification (GTDB taxonomy): domain Bacteria; phylum Pseudomonadota; class Gammaproteobacteria; order Burkholderiales; family Gallionellaceae; genus Gallionella. The sequence continues at coordinate 605 of JAVHSF010000077.1, forward strand.
GTTCTTCTCCAAACTGTTTGGCATCTTCGTGGATTCCCTGCTGCGCAAGGACGGCGAAGAGCGGGGGCCTGGCATCGGTTCATTTGTCGCAGAAATTGTCGCGCAACTGGTACTCGGCGTGCTGGCCAGCATCATCGTGATGTGGTTTTCGCGCCAACGCGAATTCCGCGCCGATGCGGGCGGCGCATCGTTGGCTGGCCGCAACAAGATGATCGCCGCGCTGGAGAAGCTGAAAGACAATCACGAGCAGGCCTCCTTGCCCAAGCAAATGGCGGCCTCGGGAATTTCCGGCGGCGGGGGGTTCAGCAGGCTGTTCATGACCCATCCGCCGCTCGAAGAACGCATCGAGGCCTTGCGATCCGCCCGTTAGTATTTGATTTATTGTTGTATTTTAGCCGTGCTGGGGTGGCGCGGAATGGCTGTTTTTATTCCCGGTCGGCGTGGTTGCTTTTTCCGATGGAGAGTAGTAGCCACAGCCCGCTCAAGCTGGCGCAGAAAAAGCCGAACATTCCCAGCCAGTGCAGGCCGTCCACGGTCATCACGATGGCAGAACCGACGATCAGCGCGGCGACGATGAGCCCCACCGCCAGCCGGTTGACTGCGCCGTCCAACTGGTTGCCGACGTGCTGCAAGTGTGCCACCTCGATATGGATTTCCAGTCGCCCCCGGCGTGCGGCGCGTAGTAGTTGTGACAGGTCGTGAGGCAATCCAGCGATTAGCGATAAGGCTTCGGTGAGCGAGCGTCCGCCGCGTTTGAGGAGCGCGGTGGGCGTGTAGCGCGCCCGCAGCGCCCGTTCCAGCATGGGCATCGCCTCGCTGGCGATGTCGAAATCCGGGTCGAGTTCACGCCCCATGCCTTCCAGCGAGATGAAGGATTTGACCAGCAGTGCCAGATCGGCGGGTAGTAGCAATTGGTGTTGGCGCAGGATGGACACCATGTCGTTGAGCATGTTGCCCAGGCTGAGTTGCTTCAGCGGCAAGCCGTGGTACTGGTCAACGAAGGTTTGAATCTCAAGTTGCAGGCTCGCTTCATCCGCCACACCGTCACCCGTCCAGTCGAGCATCACATCGAGCACCCGTTTAGGCTCATGTTTGACCATGCCCAGCAACAGGTTGATCAATTGTTCGCGCCGTTCTTCGGTCAGCCTGCCCACCATGCCGAAATCTATGAAGGCGATGCGGTTGCCGGGCAAATAGAATACGTTGCCGGGATGCGGGTCGGCATGGAAAAAGCCGTCTTCGACTATCATTTTCAATACGGCACGCGAGCCGCGTCGGGCGAGGATTTTGCGATCCAGACCGGCACTATCCACCGCCAGCAGATGGCGGCCGGGGATGCCGTCTATGAACTCCTGCACACAGACGCGTTCTCCCGTCCATTGCCAATAGACACGCGGAATGACGATGATGGACGGGACAGGGGGCAGGTCTGGGGTAGCAGGGGAATGCAGTTTGCCGCTGTCAGGCTGATCTTCATCGGAATAATGGGCAAAATTCTCCGCGATATGTTCGGCATTGCGGCATTCAACGGAAAAATTGAGTTCACGGCGCAGCGATTGTGTAAATTGCTGTATGACTTGTTGCGGGCAAAAACTGCGCAGTTCGGGATTTTCTGTCTCGGCCAGCTCGGATAACCGTACCAGCCAGCGCAAGTCGGATTCGATGAGGGGGCGGATGCCGGGGCGACGCACTTTGACGACGACTTCGCTGCCATCCGTGAGCCGGGCGCGGTAAACCTGTGCGATGGAAGCAGCCGCGACGGGTTCGGGATTAAAGGCTGCGAAGACTTCTTCGGGCGGTGCGCCCAAGTCCTCGATGAGTTGCTGCCGCACGTCGAGGTAAGGAACCGGGGGCGCGCTGTCCTGGAGTTTGCTGAATTCTGCAATCCACTCCGGTGCAAATAAATCTACCCGGGTGGCGAGTACCTGGCCTAGTTTGACGAAAGTCGGCCCCATCTCTTCCAGTGCGCGGCGCACTCGGACGGGAGCCGCAAGGTGGGCGTATTCTCCGGCATCGCTGTGGTGCAAAACTTTGCCGGCTTTTTCCAGCGCATTGGACAGACCCATGCGGCTCAGGATGTCGCCAAAGCCGTAGCGTATCAGGATGCTGGCAATGTCATGCAGGCGTGAAATATCGCGCACCGCCATCATGGCCTGCCAAAGCATCAGCTTGCCTTATTCTTTGAGTTGCCGGGTTTTACATGATCGGCGAGTCCGGTAAGTACCCCGGCGGCAATTTGCCGAAGCAGATCAGAGGTGGCTTTCGCCAGATGCAGCCCGGTTTCGATCTGGCTGTGTCCGACCCGGCCTAGCTGGTGCGTGATGACGGACAGGGTTTCTTTCAGTTGCGCGCCTACGGCGGAACCGTGGGTGCGGCTGTGGGCGGCAAGGTCATGCAGAATGTCCCCAGCCGCGTCTTTGCTGCTGGATGCGGAATCTTGCAGCGTTTCCAGAAAGATTTTTTCAAGTGACTCAAGGTCGGCACGGGTGCGCGAGAGGTCTTCGCGGGAATATCGCTGCGCCCGTCCAGCCGCTTCTTCCAAAGCCAGTTTGGTGGCTTCGGCGAACTGTGCCAGCGCGACATCGAGTCCGGTGATGGCCTGTTTGAGTTGGGATTTGGCGATTCCGGCCTGTGCCGCAGATTTGTTCAATTCCTTTTGCGCCCCGGCACGTGCGCCACGTACCACTGCGCGGCTAATCTGGCGCATGGATTCGATGTCCAGCGAGCGTGCGCTGATCTTGCGCAAAGTCAGTTGGCGCACCGTTTCCTGAACATCATGCCCTTGTTCGACAGCATCGCGTACTTCGGCTTCGAGCGTGCTGCTGTTGTTCGTGTTGTCTGCTTCGTTTTTCATGGGGGTTCTCCTGAAACATTGAGTTAAATAGCCAATAAACCAACCGACACAGCGGCATCTTACACCTCGTTATCGCGCTGGTTCATTTGCTGGAAGACGCGTTGCGGCAAAATTCTGCCAATTGTTCCAGGACACGCTGCAAGGCGCGGTTGGCCGCGACGATGCCGCCGTAAGCCTCTTCGGACGAGGCCGCTTCGGTCTCGTCGAAGCGCTTTGCAAAAATAACGTGTTTGTCTTTTAAGTCAATCAATTGCGCGCGAAGCGTAAGTCGTACCAAGCTGGGTCGAGCCGAAAAGTCTTGTTGCAGCTGGATCAGTTCGGTATCCAGTCTAAGATCGGCTGGAATGCTGCCGGGAGCCGGTATGACGGTCTGGAAAAGGGGTTCCAGCGTTTGTGTCAGCAATGGCCTTAACATTCTGGCGGGCGTGTCCGCCCAGCGCTGGGTGGCGAAATATTCCAGTTCCAGTGGCCGACGCTGATAGGCGATTTGCGGCGTGTCGTATCCCGGTCGTGCCACAGGCATACTGATTGCCAGCACCTGATGGTTTTTGGGGTGGGCGGCGCGGGTGACGGGGTTTGTCTCCAGCGTATAAAAATGGGTCTCTGCTACCCTGGGGGGCTGCAATGCGCTGCAACCGCCCAGTAGCAGTGCTATCACGAATGTCATCCAGCGGGTCATTTCCATGCGGGCTCTCCCTGCTTCATGTTTATTCTCCCGGGCCGCGTTTGGCAGCGGCTTTGCCATACAGCAGTGCGCTTGGATTGCGTTCCAGTTCTCCGCTGACGCGTTGCAGGGAATGGCTCAGTTCGTGCAATTCGAGCACCAGTTGGTGAATTTCCGGGAGTGTTTCGCCGGTGAATTGCCGGGTCTCCTCCAGGGTCGCGCGGGTGCTGGTGGCGGTCAGAGCCAGTTCGTTTGACATGCGGTCAAATGCTTCCGTGCTGTGCTGGATGCGCTGCGCGAGTTGGGGTAATTCGCCGCTGAAGCGCGCCGTATTGTCCAGCGTTTGTGCTGCGTTTTTCAGGCCGGAATCAATCTCCGTCTGTCGTGCCGCCAGCGTGTGCGAAAGGATTTCGACATCTTTCAGGGCGTTTTTGATCGCCTTGCGGTTATCTTCATCCAGCAAGGCGTTGATGTTTTGGCTGGTTTGGTTGAGATTGCCGAGCAGGGCGGTTAGCGAAGTATCCAGTCGGGTGATAAGCGAGGGGCCGGATTGGATGATGGGATACGGCTCGCCTGACTTGGCTTGCAGCGCAAGGCCATCGTGGCTACCGCCGCTCAGTTCGACAAAGGTCAAACCGGTCAAGCCGTGCGTCTGGAGCAACGCTATGGTGTCTGCCTTGATCGGCGTACCGCGCAGGATGCCCAGGGTCAGTTGCACCTGTTCGACATTGCCTGGCGCGAGCTTGATCTCCTGCACCCGTCCCACTTCGACACCCCGGTAGCGCACAGGCGCATCGAGGTTCAGGCCAGATACGGATTCGCTCATGTAAGTCTGGTAAATATCGTAAACCTGGTTGTAGGATTTCGCGCTGGAAAACCACAGCACGCCGCCTGTCAGGGCAGCGCCCAGCAGCAGGACAAAAACGCCGACTACGGCAAAATTTACTTTTTCTTCCATGGGTTAGACGCTTCTTCTGCTTGTTCGCTCGCCGCCCGTCCGCGCGGTCCGTAAAAGTATTCCCGGATGATGGGATGTTCCATTTTTGATAGCTCCGTCATTGTACCTATGCCCAGAATATGCCCTTCACCCAGTACGGCGACCCGGTCCGCCACCCGCCACAGCAGGTCGAGATCATGCGTGACCAGCATGATGGTCAATCCCAGCGCATCGCGCAAGCTCTTCACCAGTTCGTCTATGCCGCTGGCACTGAGCGGGTCGAGGCCGGCGGTAGGTTCGTCGAGAAAAAGCAGTTCGGGGTCGAGCGCGATGGCGCGTGCCAGCGCCGCGCGTTTGCGCATGCCGCCGCTCAGTTCGCTGGGATATTTTCCGCCCGCATCGGCTGGTAAACCGGTCAGCGCGATTTTCAGGGCGGCGACCTTGGCTATCAAATCTGGAGCCAGTTGCGTGTGTTCGCGCAGCACCATCCCGACATTTTCGGCGACCGTCAGGGAGCTGAACAGCGCGCCGCGCTCGAACATTACACCGAAGCGGCGGCGCAGTGGCAAGGCTTGTTCGTCGTTCAGGCCGATTACTTCCCGCCCGAACACCTTGATTGAACCCGATAGCGGTTTTTGCAGCAGCAGGATGGTGCGCAGTAGCGTGGATTTGCCGCAGCCGCTGCCGCCCACCAGCGCGAATATTTCCCGGGGTTGAACGGACAGGCTGATGTCGTCATGCACCACGTTCTGGCCGAATCTGCTATACAAGTTGCGGATGTCTACGACAGAATCATCAAGGTCGCGCAGCAGTACGTCCGCTCCCTCTGGCTGGAGAGGAACTGTTGGTGGGTAAGGAGATGATACCCTGCTCATATTTTTAACCAATTGAATATGATGGAAAAAATTGCATCTGCCAGGATCACCAAAAAAATGGAGTGAACCACGCTGACGGTGGTTTGCCGTCCGACACTGTCGGCGCTGCCCGTTACCTGAAAACCTTGATGACAGCCGACCAGCGCAATGATGGCGGCAAATATTGGCGCTTTGCCGACACCCGTCAGAAAGGAGGATAAGCTGACCGCATCGGTGAGGCGATCCAGGAAAACGGCAAAGCTGACATCCAGTTTTGAACTCGCCATAATCATGCCGCCGAACAGTCCGGCGGCATCGGCATAAACCGTGAGCAGCGGCAGGGCGATGACCAGCGCCAGTAATTTTGGCAGCACCAGCAGCTCGGTGGGGCCGACCCCGATGGTGCGCAGCGCGTCTATTTCTTCGGTGACTTTCATCGTGCCGATCTGCGCGGCGTAGGCGGATCCGGAACGTCCGGCGACGATGATGGCGGTCAGCAGCGGGGAAAGTTCGCGCAGCATGGAAAGCCCCACCAAATCGGCGATAAAGAGGTTCGCGCCGAAACGTTGCAACTGATCCGCGCCCTGGTAGGAAATCACCAGTCCCATCAAAAAAGACAACAGCCCGACGATAGGCAGGGCTTCAAATCCGGCTGATTGCAAATTATGAAGGATGGCGCGCCAGCGGATGCGGCGTGGCTGAAGCAGGGAATGCAGCAGTACGATGGCGGTTTCGCCGATAAAAGCCAGCATACCGGAGATGCGGATCATGCTGTGCCAGGATCGCTGGCCGATGCGGGTGAGCAGGTTCGACTGGGGGAGGGTGGGCGTGTTCGACGTATCCGCACAGGAATTGACCAGTTGCAGCAAGGTGTGAAACTCGGGTTTCAGGCCATTTAGCGTGACCGGATGCCCGTTTTGTTCCAATGAGTGGATAGTCTGCTGCAACAACCATGCCCCCGTGGTGTCCAGCGCCGCAAGTGCCGTGCAGTCGAAGAGCAGACTGCCAGTAGCTGGCCATGACGCAAGTTTTAGATGCTGTTCGAGCGGGGCGATTTGTTGCACGATCCAGGCACCCGTACAAATCACGCTAACGACTGGTGCGCTTGCGCTGTTTGAGCTGTCGTCGGGAAGCCGGGGTGTTCCCTCCGGTGCTATGACCAATCGGGCGGTTTGCTGACCTGATATTTTCTCCGCAACGCGTTCCATCAATGGCTTTATCCGTAGTGGAATGGAAAAACTCGTTCAATCCATTTAGCGGATACGGAGCTTACACAGATTCGCCAAAAATGTCAGAAAATTACCCTTTATGAAGCTGCTGGATTCATAACTCCGACAGACTCACAGGGAACAACAAAACTAGGGAAGCACTGATTTATTCGGTTTTGTCGTTCCCGCGAAGGCGGTAATCCAGTCAGATAAAGGCACTGGATACCGGCCTACGCCGGTATGACGAATAAATCAGCATATCCCTAGGTTAATCACTCCGGTTTTTCGCTCCGTACTGCTTCATGACGTTCGCCGATTTATTCGGCGTTTCCCAGGAGTCTGTCGGACTTGAAGAATCGTAGCGAATCGGGTTAAGCAGGCAAGCC
>JAVHSF010000078.1:0-1600 GCA_036172035.1 Gallionella sp.
GTGGTAAGATGCGAAGCTAAAATTTCAAACACACGGGAGAAATGGAAATGTCAGGAAATACCGCAACCGCCGTCCGCACCGTCGCTACCACCCCATTCAACGATCAGAAACCCGGCACTTCCGGCCTGCGCAAGCGCGTGACCGCTTTCCAGAAGCCGCATTATCTGGAAAACTTCGTGCAATCCATTTTCGACAGCATTTCGCCGCCGCAAGGCGCGACACTGACGCTGGGCGGCGACGGACGCTATTTCAATCGCGCAGCGATCCAGACCATCCTCAAGATGGCGGCAGCCAACGGCTTTGGCCGCGTACTGGTGGGTCGTGGCGGCATCCTCTCCACCCCCGCCGCTTCCTGCGTGATCCGCAAATATGACACCTTCGGCGGCATCATCCTGTCCGCCAGCCACAATCCCGGCGGGCCGGATGGCGATTTCGGCATCAAATATAACGGCAGCAACGGCGGTCCTGCCACCGAGACCGTCACCGAGGCCATCTTCGATCTGAGCAAGAAGATCACCCAATACCGGCTGGTGGACGCACCCGATGTCTCGCTCGACACACTCGGCGACTACCAGGTCGGCGGCATGACCGTCTCGGTGATAGACCCGGTCGCAGACTACGCCGAACTGATGGAATCGCTGTTCGATTTCGGCGCGATACGCGCGCTGATCGCGGGCGGCTTCCGCATCAAATTCGACGCGATGCACGCCGTCACCGGCCCCTATGCCCGCGACCTCTTCATCAACCGCCTGGGCGCGCCTGCTGACAGCGTGATGAACGATGTCCCGCTGGAAGACTTCGGCAACGGACACCCCGACCCCAACCTGACCTATGCACATGAATTAGTTGAAATTCTTTATGGCAATGGCGCACCGGACTTTGGTGCAGCCTCGGACGGCGATGGCGACCGCAACATGGTGCTGGGTCGCCATTTCTTCGTCAATCCGTCCGACAGTCTGGCCATCCTGACCGCCAACGCCACACTTGCGCCCGGCTACAAACAAGGACTGGCGGGCGTGGCGCGCTCCATGCCGACCAGCGCGGCGGTGGATCGCGTCGCCAAAGCGCTCGGCATCCCCTGCTATGAAACCCCGACCGGCTGGAAATTCTTCGGCAACCTGATGGATGCAGGCAAAGTCACCCTGTGCGGCGAAGAGAGCTTCGGCACGGGTTCAAGTCACATCCGCGAAAAAGACGGCCTGTGGGCGGTGCTGTTCTGGCTCAATATCCTCGCCAGCCGCCGCCAGTCAGTCGAAGCCATCACCCGCGAACACTGGGCGCGTTTTGGCCGCAACGTCTATTCCCGCCACGATTTCGAGGCCATCCCGACCGATGCCGCCAACGGCGTGATGAAACACCTGAAAGACAGCTTCGCCACCCTGCCCGGTCAGACCTTCGGTCGCTACACCGTGGATTTCTGCGACGACTTCAGCTACACCGACCCGGTGGACGGCTCGGTGAGTACAGGCCAGGGCATCCGCATCATCTTCACCGACGGCTCGCGCATCGTCTACCGCCTGTCCGGCACCGGCACCGAGGGCGCTACCCTGCGCATCTATCTGGAAGCCTACGACCCGGATGTCGCCAACCATCATCTGGA
>JAVHSF010000079.1:0-7484 GCA_036172035.1 Gallionella sp.
AAACTAATGAAATCAGTTGATTTCTTCTCGGGTGCGGGGGGCTTGTCATGCGGATTGCAAATGGCTGGATTCGAATCGGTTCTGGGATCCGATATTCACCCAATTTATGCGAATACGTTTGCTTTAAATAATCCTGCGGCTCAAGTGATTACGAAGGATATTCGCGAGTTAAGCGATCAGGATATTCTTGATCTGACGAGAGTAAAGCCGGGAGATCTGGATTTGATTGCCGGTGGCCCACCTTGCCAAGGGTTTTCAATTAATGCGCCAGTAAGAACGCTGGATGATCAAAGAAATCACTTATTCAAGGAGTATTTAAGGATCGCTGATATTCTTCGACCCAAAGCCATTCTGATTGAGAATGTTCCAGGGCTGGTTTCTCTGGGAAAAGGAACTGTAGTCAAAGCGATATACAAGCACTTGGAGGGCATGGGTTATACGGTAGATCACAAGATTTTGTTTGCAGGGCATTACGGTGTTCCGCAAATGCGTTTTAGGACTATTTTTATTGCACTTCGTGATGGGGGAAAAGTTGATTTTCCTGAGCCAACACACGATGCCACAGCAGTCGCTAATTTTGCGGGGGCGAAGGAGTTGTGTTTGAAAACGTACCCTTTATTCTCACAGAGTTTGCGTAAGCAGGTAACTGTCTGGGATGCTATTTCGGATTTGCCTATGTTGGCACCTGGTGAGTCTATTCATAACGCTGATTACACTGCTAAACCTCAGTCTGAATTACAGCAACTGTTGCGAATGGACTCAACAAAAATCTACAACCACACTTGCGCCAAGTTGGGTAAAGCCAATCTTGAGAGATTGAAATATATCCCTCAAGGAGGAAGTTGGAGAGATATTCCATATGAATTGCTCCCGTTAGGTTTGCAGCGAGCTCGAAGAAGTGACCATACCAAACGATATGGAAGGCTTCATCCTGATGGTTTGTGCTCAACTATTCTCACCAAGTGTGATCCGCATTGGGGGAGCTTTTTCCATCCGACGCAGGATCGGGCGCTTTCAGTTCGTGAGGCGGCAAGAATACAGACTTTCCCGGATGAATATGAATTTACGGGGAATCTTACACAGCAATTCGAGCAAGTGGGGAATGCCGTTCCGCCTTTGATGGCTAAGGCGATAGGCGACAAAATCAGACAATTAATTTCGTGAGCGGTATGAATATAAAAACTACACGTAGCTTAGTTGAAATATTTGGCCATGCACCAAATGACGTTACGCCCAAAGCCAGAAAATATTGGGATTTGAATGCGTGTCCCTTTATTGGTCGCGGCTGCACTAAACATGATCATACAAACACTATTTGCTATGGCACATGTTCTGTTAGCAATGCTGGGCAAGAAGTTATTATTTGCCCAAACCGTTTGTATGCGAATAGTTATGAAGCAATCCGGCATGTTTCAGAGGATGCGTTTGGTAAGCTTCCGTTTTTGATGTTTGATGAATACGTCAATAATGCGAACCCAGCAATTGATTGCATAGTGGCTTTGGGTCAAAACTCAGGTAAAGAGGTCAAATTAAGCAAGATGAGTATGGATTGGGTTCTTGCGCATATTAGAAATGACGAATTGATTGAATATGTGGGGATCGAGGTTCAGAGCATTGATATAACAGGTAATTATCGTGATGCCTGGTATGCGGCAAGAGACAAGAAGTCAGGAATTCCACCATCTGGTCATGGATTGAATTGGGCTAATGTCCATAAGCGGTTAATGCCGCAGATTATCCGTAAAAGCCTCGTTTATTCCAAATCCGCCCTGGTTCAAAAGGGGCTGTATTTTGTTGTTCCTGAAGCAGTTTATCAGCGTTTTGAAGAAATAATTGGTTCAGATATTCCGAATGTAGACTGTGCTGGGAAGGACGTGATTTCGGTTTTTACCTATAGTTTAGGAAGCGCTGTTCCTCATGGGCAGATACGAGGACTGATTAGAAGTAGAGTCTTGCGGTTCAAATTAGACGAATTTTCGTCGCGATTTATTTCTGGTCCCAATCTACCTTCTGGGAACGAACTCGATAGCAAAATTAAAAAAATACTGGGGATCAAGTGAATTCATTTGTCGGCTTTATTTGGAGTGCCTTGAAATGATCGGTCGCCTGACAGGGATTTTGCTGGAAAAGAATCCGCCGCAGATTTTGCTGGATGTGCAGGGCGTGGGCTACGAGCTGGATGTGCCGATGAGTACGTTTTATAACTTACCGCAGCTGGGCGAAAAAATCGTGCTGCACACGCAACTGATCGTCCGCGAAGACGCGCATTTGCTGTATGGCTTTGGCACGAACGAGGAGCGCGTCGCCTTTCGCCAGTTGCTCAAGATTAGCGGAGTCGGGCCGAAACTGGCGCTGTCGGTGCTGTCCGGTCTGAGTCTCGCCGACCTCGCTGTGGCAGTCGCCAACAAGGAGGCCGGACGCCTGACCAAAATACCCGGGGTGGGCAAGAAGACTGCCGAGCGCCTGCTGCTGGAATTACAGGGAAAATTCACCGTGAGCGGCGCGGGCGCGTCACCAGTGACGGCGGCTAGTTCGGTCAGCAACGACATCGTCAATGCCTTGCAGGCGCTGGGCTATAACGAGAAAGAAGCCGACTGGGCGGCGAAACAGTTGCCCAAAGAGGTCGGTGTCTCCGACGGTATCAGGCAGGCGCTCAAATTGTTGTCAAAAGCGTAAGCCGTACGGTGTGGTTCTGCGCACGAAAAGGTGTCAATGCCAAATAGAAATGTTCGCTTTTACTGTTTTTTCTTTGCTGACCGTCTCTAGTGCGATTGTGCCGCACACGCAAAATTATTTGCTCAACCCGGCGCATCCGGATGCGCAGAAAATTAAAATCACTGCCCACGGTAGTTACCCGTTTGATTTGCGTCGGTTCAAAGTATCCTGAAGCAGTCAGCTGCTTGTTTCCAGGTTTAAGCCAGGCTGCACACTCGAATCGGGGGGTGTCACAAGTTTTTCCAAACACGCCGCAGCAGCGGCGAAGCCCATCGCTGCGGTGACCGTTACCACCGAACCATAGCCTGAGCAATTCAGGCTATGGGAGGAGCAAGCGGTGCTGCGTTTGGCGTGCTCTGCCAGATAAATGCAGGTCACGCCGAATTTGTCGTTTTTGCGGGGTCGTATCCGGTAGTCTCTGCGCAGTATGTCGCGGATTCGTGCCAGCAACGCGTCGTGAATGGTGCGACCGAGGTCATCCTGTCGCAGGTTGAGCGGATTGCGCTTGCCGCCCGCTGCGCCGCACACTACCAGCGGTATCTTGTTAAAGCGGGCATGGGCGATCAGCGCGGCCTTTATGGATGCCTGATCGGATGAGTCTATGACCATCTCGAACGCCCCGGCCGGGAGCAGTTGCAGCATGTTTTCTTCGGTCAGAAAATCCTCGACGGCGTTGACACGGCAGTCGGGATTGATCTCGCCTATGCGCTGCTCCAGCGCATGGACTTTCGCCATGCCAAACGTGCTGTCCAGCGCGTGTATCTGGCGGTTGGTATTGGATACGGCAATCTGGTCGAAATCAATCAGGGTGATGTTGCCGACCCCGCTGCGCGCCAGGGCTTCCGCTACCCAGCCGCCGACCCCGCCGACCCCTATCACGGCGACGCGACCGCGATGCAGGGCGAGCAGCGCCCCCTCGCCGTATAAGCGATCCAGGCCGCCGAAGCGGCGTCCGTGTTCTTCGTCTTGCGGGTGCGAGTTCATATCGTGGTATTGGGTAAGTGGAGTACGGAAGATACATTCTCGGTGGTGAAGTGCGCAATCTCTTCTGGCGAGATGCCGCGCAATTCGGCCAGCGTCTTCGCGATGCGCGGCAGATATTCAGGCTGGTTGGGTTGTCCGCGTGCGATAAATTCCGGTGTCATGTCGGGCGCGTCGGTCTCCAGCACGAGGCTGGCAAGCGGCAGGGTTTTGGCTAATTCACGAATCCGGCTGGCGCGCGGGTAGGTCATCGCGCCGCCAAAACCGAGTTTGAAGCCGAGTTTGATGAATTCGTCCGCCTGTTGGTGGCTGCCGCTAAAGGCATGGGCAATCCCGCCGCACACCTTGATCTGGCGCAGGTGCTTGAGAACACTGTCCACGGCGCGGCGGGTGTGCAGCAGCACCGGCAGATCGAATTCGCGCGCCAGCTTGAGTTGCGCTGCGAAAAAATATTCCTGACGTGCAACATTATGATTTTCAATGAAAAAATCAAGGCCGATTTCGCCAGCTGCGACGGGCTGCCGAGCGCGCAAGTAGTCGCGCAATACAGCGAGGTCGTCAGGCTTTGCTGCGTCGGTGAACAGGGGATGAATGCCGTAAGCCGGAAAACAGCCGGGATACTGTTCGCACAAACGGTACACGGTCTCGAAATTGGCGCGCTCTATCGCAGGAACGACGATGCGGCTGACTCCGGCAGCTTGGGCGGCTTGCAACAATTCGACTTGAGTGCCGCCAAATTCGGCAGCATCAAGATGGCAGTGGGTATCTATGATCATGTTCACGCCATTGTCAAAATAATCTTGCCGGTCATGCCGCCTGCTTCGATCAGGCGGTGGGCGGCGGCGGCCTGTTCCAGGGGGAAGCGGTGTGTGACCAGTACGCCGAGCGCTTCTGTTTCGATCAATTGCGTGCATTGTTCCAATATTTTGCGCTGGCGGACGCGTTCGTCATGCAGTTTCAGCACTTGCGGGGTGAGCATCAGCTCAAAGCACAGCGACAGATTGCGTAGCCGCGCCAGTTGCACGTCTGCTGCGGCAAGCGGGGTGGCGAGCAGGCTGACAATTTTGCCGCCGACGCGCGCGGCGTTTAACGAGCGCAGAAAGGTGTCGCCGCCCACCGTGTCCAGCACCCCGTCAACCCCCAGCCCACCCGTCCAGTTCAGGGTTTCCTGCACGAAATCCTGTTTTCTGTAGTTGATGAGTTGCTCTGCGCCCAGCGCGTGAGCCAGTCCGGTCTTGCGGGTGTCGCTGGCAGTGATGGCGATGCGTGCGCCGAAATGATGGGCGAGCTGCACGGCGACATGCCCCACACCACCGGCAGCGGCGTGAATCAGAATAGTTTGTCCCGACTGTACATGGGCGCGCTCGAACAGGGCTTCCCACGCGGTGATGCAGACCAGCGGCAGCGCAGCGGCATCCTGCAAGGGAAGGTTGGCCGGGGCTTGGGCTGCATATTCTTCGTGCAGTGTGGTGTATTCGGCGTAGTTGCCTGGTTCGTCGCCCAGCCCGCCGTTGCAGAAATACACCGCATCGCCGACCTTGAAGCGCGTCACTGCGCAGCCCACCGATTCGACGCGACCTGCGCCGTCGCAGCCGAGGATCGCGGGCAGCTTGTCCGGGTGATAGACGGGCTTGGCGCGCAGTTTGGTATCCAGCGGATTGACCCCGGCGGCAGCGAGTTTGACGCGCAGATGATGCGGCGAGGGCAATTCGGGTAGTGCTACATCGCGCAGTTGCAACACGTCGGTATCGCCTGCGGCGGTCATCAGCATGGCTTTCATCAAGGATTCTCCAAGTTCGTCATTCCCGCGAACGCGGGAGTCCAGTCAAGAAAAAATCAAACCGCTGAAAGACGTTCTACCGTATCCGGGTAGCGTTCAACCCTCTGAATCAAAATCGCAGCCTGAGCGTTTGGACTCGTCCTGCGCTTTGATAAATTGCCCGTCAAATTTGGATACACGGAGCGGGCTATTGACTAACCATCATAATGAAAACGACAGGCCACTATTACCAACTCCGAATCGGTGGCGCGATAGACCAAACGATTCGCATCGTCTATACGACGAGACCAGTAACCAGATAAATCACCACGAAGGGATTCCGGTTTGCCAATGCCGGTGAATGGGTCGCGCGCAGCAGCGGTAATCAGTGTATTAACACGCTTAAGCGTTTTCTTGTCCTGCCCATGCCAATACAGGTAAGCCTCCCAAGCATCCGGCACAAACTGGATGGCGCGCATGACTATTCAGTCGCAAGCAGTTGACGTTTCTGCGCCTGTCCCGCTTTGTCTTGCGCTATTGCCTTGGCTAATGCGGCAGAATTTGCCGGGTTGCTTGTCAGGTGCAATGTTTCCATGATGCTGTTGTAGCTGTCCAGTGACATGACGACGGCATCCCCCTCGGCATCACGCCGGCTAATTATCGTCACGTCTGCATCCTGAACGACATCATCCAAAACGGATTTGAGCGAATTGCGCGCATGCGAATAGGTAACAACTTTCATGGCTGTCTCACTTGGTCAATAAGTTGAACAACTATAAATTAGATTCTTGCTTATCGCAAGGCACAAATGCCGGGAACAGGCTTCTCATCTTTATTGAGCGCGCCCCCCTTTAAATGGAAATGCTGGATTCCGGTCTGCGTCGGAATGAGGGTTTGCGGTATGTTAAACTGCGCGCCTTATTTACGCATCTTTTCGACTGGATCGTTTATGTCAGGAAATACCTTTGGCACATTATTTACCGTGACTTCGTTTGGCGAATCACACGGCGCGGCCATCGGCTGCATCGTGGACGGCTGTCCGCCCGGAATGGCGCTCTGCGAAGCGGACATCCAGCTTGATCTCGACCGCCGCAAGCCCGGCACGTCGCGCCATGTCACCCAGCGCCGCGAATCGGACACGGTGGAAATCCTCTCCGGCGTGTTCGAGGGCAAGACCACCGGCACGCCCATCGCGCTGCTAATTCGTAACGAAGACCAGCGCAGCAAGGACTATGGCAATATCAGTGAGACCTTCCGCCCCGGACACGCGGATTACACTTACACGCAAAAATACGGTTTCCGCGACTATCGCGGCGGCGGACGTGCTTCGGCGCGCGAAACGGCGGTGCGTGTGGCGGCGGGGGCGATAGCCAAAAAATGGCTGAACGAGCGTTACGGCGTGGTGATACGCGGCTATATTTCGCAACTGGGCGAGATCGTCATGCCGTTCAAAAGCTGGCAGAGCGTGAACGACAACCCGTTCTTTGCCGCTGACCCGACGGTGGTGCAATCGCTGGAAGATTACATGGATGCGCTGCGCAAGTCCGGCGATTCCATCGGCGCGCAGCTCACCGTGGTTGCGGAAAATGTGCCGGTGGGCTGGGGCGAGCCGGTGTATGACCGACTGGATGCGGAAATCGCCTATGCCCTGATGGGCATCAATGCCGCCAAAGGCGTGGAAATCGGCGCGGGTTTTGGCTGCGTGACG
This sequence comes from Gallionella sp., assembly GCA_036172035.1. Taxonomy (GTDB): domain Bacteria; phylum Pseudomonadota; class Gammaproteobacteria; order Burkholderiales; family Gallionellaceae; genus Gallionella. The sequence goes on from JAVHSF010000079.1 coordinate 7,164, forward strand.
CAAAAAGGCAGCGAACACGGCGACGAGATGACGCCAGAAGGCTTTTTGTCCAACAACGCGGGCGGCATTCTGGGCGGCATTTCCACCGGACAAAATATCGTCGCACATCTGGCGATCAAGCCCACCTCCAGCATCCGCATTCCACGCAAATCCATCAATTTGCAGGGCGAGCCGGTGATGATCGAGACGCATGGCAGGCATGACCCCTGCGTCGGCATCCGCGCCACGCCGATCGCCGAAGCCATGCTGGCGCTGGTGCTGATAGACCATGCGCTAAGGCATCGGGCGCAGAACGCGGATGTGGTTTGCGCGACACCGAAG
>JAVHSF010000080.1:0-1598 GCA_036172035.1 Gallionella sp.
CAACTAATGTCATTCACTTGGCATCAAGCCGTCAAATTTGCACTGGAAAGATATGCGGCACGTAACTCAACCATTCGTATCGAGCGTGACCGCTTTCTGGAACAAGAATTAAGCAACATCACCAGAGACACTGGCAGTGCGGGGAGAACACCCGGACAAACGGCCAGCCGTGTCTTGCAAGAGTTGCGAGATGAAAAATATTTATTCTTCTCGGACTTCGGCATCTACACGCTTAACCAAGTCCCAGTCCGCGCCGCTGATGAAGACTTACCCGAAGATGTGTTGGAAAACGCCGTCGAAGAAGGACGACTTGTCTTAACCGATGTTGAAACTTCCAGCGATGTTTCCTTGCTTCGAGTCAGAAAAGGAATGAACGCGCTACGCAAACAAACACTCGCCAATTACCAAGGAAGTTGTGCGCTGTGCGATGTGAATGACAAAGGACTATTGGTCTCTAGCCATATTGCTCGCTGGGCTGACCACCCCGAAGCGCGCGGCTTGCTTTCCAATACCATCTGTTTATGCACCCTGCACGACAAGTTGTTTGAAAACGGTTATTTCGCAATGGACGACGGTTTGAATTTAATCTGGAAAACCCCTCAAACCATTCGTGCAATTGAAATCTGGCGGCAACAATGCACGTCTCAGTTCAAGTTGCCACAGGGTATCAGACCTGCGACTAAATTTATCTCGGAGCATCGAATTCGAGTTGGACTTAGCAATTAACGATGAAAATAATTGAACGTAATCAATGGGCTGCCGCAATAGCTCTAAGAATAAGTGATGAGTGGGACGGTTCAAAAAATTTCCCTGATGATGCCTTGCTACTTCGAGCTTACCTGGAAAGAAACCTAAAAAATGATGTGGATGCCATAAATTCATTCATCGGAACAGGTATTATCGAAAGCGACTACTTTGAAAAAGTCTAAGTGAGCACTGAATAAGCCAGCTTCAATAAAATATGAAAACTTTTGAAATTGAAATAAAAGAAACACTTTCTAAAATTATTGAAATTGAAGCAAATTCAATTGATGCTGCGATTGAAAAGGCGACTTCACTTTACAATAACGAAGAGATTATTCTAAGTTCAGACGATTATTTTGATACTGAAATAGGTCTTTTACGACCTCTAAGTTAATACTCGTGAAACAATTTAATTTTGGTATCTAAGGTTTTATCCCATATATCTTTCCTTTTGACGTTTTTGTAAATAAAGAAACGGTTTGATTAACACGCAGGGTCAACTCTGAAGCGCAATAGCTGCGGCTTGCTTGGCGTAGCATATTTTATTGAGACAAATTTTTATGGTGGCGGTGGTTCAAAACTAAAATCAACGGCTGGAGAATATAAAGATATTGCCAGGCTCTGGACTGAACAGGGTTATGAGTTTATTTGGATAACTGACGGGGATGGTTGGCAAGGCACTCGCAAAGCGTTGCGGGAGTTTTTTGATTTCTCACCTGCGTTGTTAAATTTGCAATGTTTACAAGATGGTGCCTTGGAACGAATCCTTAAATAAGTTACGGAACTCATCATGCCCCACCACTACACCCTGACCATCTCCTGTCCTGACCGCGCGGGCATTATCGCGGCGGTGA
>JAVHSF010000081.1:0-1597 GCA_036172035.1 Gallionella sp.
TTGCAGATGTCACCCCGGATGAAGTTGAAATTCGCCCATTGTGCATCGCTTACCAATGACTGAACCTCGTCCAGGTTGCGCTGGTGTCCGGTGGCAAAATTGTCCAGCCCGACCACGCGCTGATCGAGTTTAAGCAGCGTCTCCAGCAGGTTGCTGCCGATGAAGCCGGCGACACCGGTGATCAGCCAGGTATGTGGCTCGGTGACAAGACGCGCTTTAAGCAGATCATATGCATTAGTCATGATTACAGCCGCCACAAAGTAATGCCGGCAGATTCGATCGCCTCACGCGAATATGCAGACTTGATGTCAATAAACACGCCAGCCGGTTTCAGCCTGGACAGCAGTTGAGCAATCGGCTGGCTGGTGTATTCGGTGTGCGATACGGCTGCGACGATAGCATCTGCCTGGCTGGGCAGGGCATTCCATTCGGTCAGGGTAATGCCATATTCATGCATGGCTTCACTGGCTGCCGCCAGCGGGTCATGCACGCTGACATCGCAACCGAATTCCTGTAATTCCTTCACCAGGTCGGCAACTTTGCTGTTGCGCAAATCCGGGCAATTTTCCTTGAAGGTAAGACCCAGCACGATAACCTTGGAGCCTTTGACACAGCCACCCGCTTGAATAATGTTTTTCACGGTTTGTTGCGCCACATAAGCAGCCATACTGTCATTGATGCGGCGACCGGCCAGGATGACTTGCGGATGGTAGCCCAGCATGTCGGCTTTGTGTGTCAGATAATAAGGGTCTACGCCAATGCAGTGACCGCCAACCAGACCCGGACGGAAGGGTAGAAAATTCCACTTCGTGCCGGATGCCTTCAATACTTCCAGCGTATCAATGCCGATCTTGTCAAAGATGATGGACAGCTCGTTCATCAGCGCGATGTTCAGGTCACGCTGGGTGTTTTCAATCACCTTGGAGGCTTCTGCCACCTTGATACTACTGGCTTCATAAACACCGGCAGTAATCACGGAGGCATAAACTTCGCTGACCGTTTTCAGTGTTTCAGGGGTATCACCCGAGACTACCTTGACGATCTTGGTGACGGTGCGCTCCTTGTCGCCCGGATTGATGCGTTCCGGGCTGTAGCCGACAAAGAAATCTGTCTTCCATTTTAGCCCGGACTGTTTTTCGATGAGCGGAATACAAACCTCTTCCGTCGCGCCAGGATAAACGGTGGATTCGTAAACCACGATCGCGCCGCGCTTGATGTATTTACCAACCGTTTCTGAACTTTTGATCAAGGGGGTAAAGTCGGGCTGGTGCGCATTATCTACAGGGGTAGGCACGGCAACGATAATAAAATCCGCTTCGCGTAAAGACTCGGGATCGTTGTGACAGGTCAGTTGCGTTGCGGCACGCAAGTCTGCCGAACTGACTTCGCCCGTCGGATCAACAAAATTGCGATACGCAGCCACCTTGTCAAGCGAAAGATCAAATCCTATGGTGGGAAATTTTTTGCCGAACTCGACAGCTAAAGGCAAACCGACATAACCAAGACCAACGACTGCTATTTTCATAATCTAATCTTCATATTTATAAATTTGTGAAAACCTGTACACGTTGTGTACCCGTGCAAAATCCAATCCGCG
>JAVHSF010000082.1:0-1583 GCA_036172035.1 Gallionella sp.
ATTCCCACTCTATCGTTGCGGGCGGCTTGCCGGAAATATCGTAAACCACGCGGTTGATGCCACGCACTTCGTTGATGATGCGGTTGGAGACTTTGCCCAGCAACGCGTGTGGCAGTTCGGCCCAGTGCGCAGTCATGAAGTCTTGTGTTTGCACGGCGCGCAGTGCCACGACCCATTCGTAGGTGCGTCCATCCCCCATTACGCCCACGCTCCTGACTGGCAGGAAAACCGTAAAGGCTTGCGAGGTTTTTTCATACCAGGTCTTGCCATCCACATCCCGGGTCGCATTGAGTTCTTCCATGAAAATGGCATCGGCGCGACGCAGGAGGTCGGCATATTCCTTTTTCACTTCGCCCAGGATACGCACGCCCAGGCCAGGGCCGGGGAAAGGATGGCGATACACCATGGCTGGCGGCAATCCCAACGCCACGCCCAGTTCACGGACTTCGTCCTTGAACAATTCGCGCAAGGGTTCCAGCAGTTTGAGATGCATACTGTCCGGCAGACCACCGACGTTGTGATGGGATTTGATGGTGTGCGCCTGCTTGTTTTTGCCGCCCGCCGATTCGATCACATCGGGATAGATCGTGCCTTGCGCCAACCATTTTGCAGCGGACAATTTGGCCGATTCGCTCTGGAATACCTCGACGAACTCGCGACCAATAATTTTGCGCTTTTGCTCGGGGTCGGTAACGCCCGCCAGATGGCGCAAAAACTCGGCACTGGCATCCACATGAATCACTTTTACGCCCAGATTCTGCGCGAAAGTTTCCATTACTTGCTCCGCCTCATCGAGGCGCAACAGGCCGTTGTCCACGAACACGCAAGTCAGTTGCCTGCCGATCGCGCGATGCAGCAGCGCCGCCGCCACCGAAGAATCCACCCCGCCGGACAAGCCCAGAATGACTTCGTCGCCGCCCACTTGCCTGCGGATATTCTCGACCGCTTCAGTGATGTAGTCGGGCATGTTCCAGTCTGCACCGCAACCGCAGATGTCGTGTACGAAACGCGCCAGGATCGCCTTGCCCTGACGGGTATGCGTCACTTCGGGATGAAACTGCAACGCATAAAAACGTCGCGCCTCATCAGCCATGCCGACGATCGGCGTAGTGGGATTGCTGGCAATCACCGAAAATCCGGGTGGCAACGCAGTAACTTTGTCGCCGTGGCTCATCCATACATCCATCAAACCACGCCCCTGCGCATCGCTGCGATCCTGAATATCGCGCAACAAGGCAGAATGACCCTGCGCGCGAATCTCGGCATAACCGAACTCGCGCACCAGACCGTTTTCCACCGCGCCGCCCAGTTGCGCCGCCATGGTTTGCATACCGTAGCAGATGCCCAGCACCGGTACACCCAGATCGAAAACGGCCTGCGGTGCGCGCGGCGTATCGCCCTCGGTCACCGAATTCGGCCCGCCGGAAAGAATGATGCCACTAGGCTGAAAAGCGTGAATGAACGCATCATCCACATCGTGGGGATGTAATTCACAATAGACGTTAGCTTCGCGCACACGGCGCGCAATCAGCTGGGTATATTGAGAACCAAAATCGAGAATGAGGATTTTTTTGTGGGACATG
>JAVHSF010000083.1:0-2784 GCA_036172035.1 Gallionella sp.
CTCCCTGGGCTGAATTTCGCTGTGTGGGGGATGGTGTGGGAAATTGTTGGGGTGAGCGTGGCATTGCGCAGCCTCCATGACACGTAGTTCAGGCTGTAACGCACCCTGTGGACGATGCAAAGCTGTACGGCGGTCTTGGGATAGACGGTTTCGATGGCTTCAGGAAAGCCCTTTAGACCATCCACGCAGGCAATAAAAATATTTTGTACGCCCCGATTCTTCAGCTCGGTTCCGACCTGAAGCCATAACCAGCCACTTGGTCGCCGTTTTTGGCGGCCTTAGTGGATTGGCTAGTTGTTTCATCAGAACTGGGCTCCTTTGGTCTGGGCAATCCAAATGCCGAGCAACTCCTTCTCGCCCTCCAGAGTGATGCCCAGCGCCAGCTAGACCGCCTTGTTTTTACTGCGCCCGCATCACGCCCCTTGATTGAGGGGGCGCTTTATCAACGGTTGGTTTTATGAGCGCCATTACGGTGTCGGATGTTATAAATAACCCTTAATAAACAAACCGTTCTCGCAGGTCTTCCAGATTCAACTCCTGCAGGATGGCTGCCAGCCTGATTTGCGCGTCTTTGCGCGGTGTGCCGTGATAGCGGGCGATGATGAGTTCGTTTTTCATCGAGTGTTCCCAGCCGACCAGTTCCGTGACCGTCACCTGATAACCGTGCGATTCCAGCAGCAAACAGCGCAGCACGTTGGTCAGGTGGCTGCCGAATTCGCGGCTGTGTATCGGGTGACGCCAGATTTCCGAGAGCGGGGTTTTGCCGAACGACTGGTTCTTGTTTTTATTCAATACACTGGCTACTTCTGCCTGGCAGCAGGGAACCAGCACGATGAATCTTGCCTGTTTATGCAAGGCGAATTTGATCGCATCATCGGTCGCGGTGTTGCAGGCGTGCAGAGCCGTGACTATATCAATCTGTGCGGGTAACAGCGTGGAGTGGATGGAGTCTTCAACCGACAGGTTCAGGAACGACATGCGTGCAAAGCCCAGCGAGCTGGCCAGTTCTTGCGACTTGCTGACCAGTGCCTCGCGCGTCTCGATGCCGTAAATATGCCCGGTCTGGCGGGATTTGAAGAACAGGTCATAGAGGATGAAGCCCAGATAGGACTTGCCGGCACCGTGATCCACCAGCGTTAGTTCGGGCTGGTCTGCCAGCACTTCATCCAGCAGGGGTTCGATGAACTGGTACAGGTGATAAACCTGCTTCAGCTTGCGTCGGCTGTCCTGGTTGAGTTTGCCGTCGCGCGTCAGGATATGCAGTTCCTTGAGCAGGGCGATGGATTGATCAGGCTTAATTCCGGGTATGTGTGTCATGCGGTCATCCAAACTTCAATTTCATGATTAGTACGGCGCTCGCCAGCAACAAGGTAATGCAATTGGCGAGGATGATGGGCCAGGCGGCCAGCAGGATGCCATAACCCAGCCAAAGTGCAACACCCGAGGTGAATAGGGCGTACATGCTCAAGGAAATATCGGCGGTGTGGCGGGTGTGCCATATCCGCCATACCTGGGGGACGAAGGCGAGGGTGGTGAACGTGGCGGCGGCACTGCCGATGAGGTTAGCGTTGATCATTTGGCCGAAGACTCGTCAAATGCCCATAGTAGGTGTGCATCCAATAACAGGCGATAGCGCGCTTCGTTGGCATCCAGTTGCGCGATACTTTCGGCCAATGAAGACTCCAGCGCAAATCGCTGCGCGGTCAGGCTATCGGACAGACTGCTTTCACCCAGGCGATAAGCCTTGGCGACCAGTTCCGCATTGCTGCGCATCGCAGTCGCCGCTTGGTGCGCCTGTTGCCAGGTTTCATAAGTTTTTACTGCCTGCGTGTAAATGGCGTAGCTGTCGCTTTCCAGCCTGTGTTGTACGAAATCCGCTTGAGCGGCGGTCATGGCCGCTTGTTGGGCGATGCTATCCGCCGTTGCGCCGCGCTGTCCGAACGATAAAGGTACACTAATGTATACGCCTGCAATTTTTTCATTGCCGCCCATCTCATTGGCGTAGCGCAAGCCGACTGTCGGGTCGGGAATTTGATCGGCGCGGCTGCGTTGTGCCAGCAGTTGTTGCAGGTGATTTTGCTCTTGTGCCATGCCAAGTTCGTGGTTGTCGTCCAACATGCGTGATTTCCAGTATGGAAAGTCATGTTCTATCGTTTGTGGGGTGGCGATAGTGAAGGTGTCAGCCAGAGGGACGGCAGGGAGCGAGAGGCTGGCAAACTGGCGCGACAGTTCGATTGCTGCGAGTTGCGCGCGCAACTGAGCTTGATGCCAGGACACGCCAGCCTGTCCAGATGATGCTAATGCTTGATTCAATTCAAGTTTTGGTGCGTCGCCTGCCTTGACCCGTTGCCCGGTCATCTGTGACTGTTGCTTGAGAATGTTCACTTGATGCTGCCACAGGGTGGCCTGGTTTTGTTCGCGTTGCCAGTTAAACCACAGTTTTAGCAGGGTGCGACTGGTTTCATGGCGCGCATCGCCCAGCGCGTACTCGGCGTGTGCGACTCCTGCCGCGCCGATATTTTCATCAATCTCTACCTTGTTGAACAGGCGCAACGGGCGTTCCAGTGCCACATCCCACTCCTTCAACTTCTGTCCGGTGTTGACGATGTTGCGCTGTGCAGACCCTGCGCGCAGGTTGAATTCGTAATTGCCACTGTTCCATTTGCGCTGGTTGGCTTGTTCCAGCTTGAGGCCGCTAGTCGCGTTCAGCACCAGCAGATGTTCGGATAATGCGCGTTCGACTTGTAGTGGTGGCGGCAGATCAGGGCGGTTGATTTCCTGCGC
>JAVHSF010000083.1:2884-7416 GCA_036172035.1 Gallionella sp.
GGGTTGGCTTCCGCTCTTTTCAGGTGGGCGATGAGTTCGCGCGCGTCATCGCAGTTCATCACCGTGACAATCTGCACGCGTTGCGAACGGCCGCGTACTTGCTCCAACATGCTGGGCAGTTTTTCTTTCTGGCTACCGCCTTCGATATGCGCCAGGGAAAAACCGTGTACCCATTCGGGATGTTCCAGCAAGTGATCCACCAGCCGTTCTTCGAGGGAACGGTGGCAGACCACCGTCAAACAACAATTTAATTCTTTCATTTGGCATCTCTCACGCGTTCAAGGCCGAAGCGGCGATACAGGATGGGTAGCATGATCAGCGTCAACAGCGTCGAACTGATGAGTCCGCCCGTCACGACGATGGCCAGCGGTTTCTGGATTTCCGAACCGGGACCGGTGGCAAACAGTATCGGCAGCAGGCCAAAGGCGGTGATGCTGGCGGTCATGAGTACCGGGCGCAGGCGGCGCTTGGCACCTTCGAACACCACCTGGGTGATGTCCATGCCCTCGTCATGCAACTGGTTGAAATAAGTCACCATCACCACACCGTTGAGTACCGCGATGCCGAGCAGTGCGATAAACCCGACCGAGGCGGGAACGGACATGTATTCGCCACTGACCCATAAAGCCAGAATCCCGCCTATCAGGGCAAACGGAATGTTGGTGAGTACCAGCGCGGCTTGTCTGACCGAGCCGAAGGTGGTGAACAGTAGCAGGAAAATCATGCCGAGTGCCACGGGTACGACCACGGCAAGCCTTGCGGCTGCACGCTGTTGATTTTCAAATTGACCGCCCCAGGTCAGGCTATAGCCTTGTGGTAACGGGATTTTTTTAGCGACGGCGGCTTTGGCTTCTTCGACAAAACCGACCAGATCCCGGTCATGCACATTGCTTTGCACCACGACCATGCGTTGACCATTCTCCCTGTCCACTTTTACCGGGCCATCTGCGCGTTCCAGTTTGGCGACCGCCGATAACGGGATGCTTTGCCCGTTGGCCAACGGCAGGGTGAGGGCGGCAAACAGGGCGGGCGAATGTTGAATATCGGCTTCGCCGCGCATGATGAGCGGCGTGCGTCTGCCGTTTTCTATGATCGTGCCGAGCTGCTGGCCTTCGATCTGGCTGCGCAACGCATTGCCGATGTCGTCCACGCTCAATCCCATGCGCCCGGCAGCCAGTCGGTCTATTTCCACGCGGAAATACTGTACGCCGCTGTTTTTGACGGTGAACACATCCTCGCTACCCTTGATGCTTTCAAGTAATTTGACCAGTTGTTCGGCAGTATCGTTGAGTTGGTTCAGATTTGTGCCGAATAGCTTGATCGCAATATCGCCGCGCGCGCCCGTGAGCATTTCCGAAACGCGCATGGCGATTGGCTGGGTGAAGCTGTATTCCACGCCGGGAAAGTCCTCCATCACCTTGCGGATATGCTCAATGATGGCGGTCTTGTCCTTGCTCTGCCATTCCTTTTGCGGCTTGAGTACCAGAAAATTGTCGGTTTCGTTCAGTCCCATCGGGTCGAGGCCGAGTTCATCCGCGCCGGCGCGCGAGACGATTCCTGTTACTTCAGGGACTTGGGCGATGATTGCCGCCTGAATGCGTCTGTCCATCTCGGCCGTCTGGGTGATGTTGATGGAGGGTAGCTTGGATACTTGCATGATCAGATCGCCTTCGTCCATTTCCGGCATGAAAGCCTTGCCCAGCAGGGTATAGATGCCGCCACTGAACATCAGCATGACCAGCGCAATGCCAATCACCATCCGCTCTTTTTTAAGCGCGCGTTCCAGCAGGGGTTCATAAATCGCCATTGCTTTACGCACCAGCCACGGCTCATCGTGACTGGCTTGCCGGATAAAAAAAGACGACAGCATCGGCACGACGGTCAGCGATAGCAGCAAAGAGCCTGCCAGCGCAAACACGATGGTTAGTGCGACCGGAATGAACAGCTTGCCTTCCAGTCCTTGCAGCGTCATCAGCGGCAGGAACACGATAATAATAATGGCGACACCTGCGGCTACCGGCGTGATGACCTCCTTTACCGCTCGGTAAATAACGTGTAGATGCGGGATGTGCGGACGTTTGTTTGCCAGTTGGTTGATGATGTTTTCCATCACTACCACCGAGCCGTCCACCAGCATACCGATGGCGATTGCCAGCCCCCCCAGACTCATCAGGTTGGCTGACATGCCGAACTGTTGCATCAATATAAAGGTAATCAGCACGGCAAGCGGCAGGGTAAGCGCCACGACAATGGCGGCACGCAAATTGCCGAGAAAGAGTACCAGCAGGATAACCACCAGCACGATGGCCTCGGTTAGCGCCTTGGAAACCGTGCCAATCGCGCGATCCACCAGGCTGCCACGGTCATAGAAAACCTTTGTGGTTACGCCAGCGGGGAGAGTGGGAGCCAGTTCTTTCAATTTGGCCTTCACGCCGGCCACGACTTTTTGCGCATTCGCGCCGCGTAAACCCAACACCAGCCCTTCCACCGCTTCACCCTTGCCGTCTTTCGTGACCACGCCGTAGCGCGTCAGGCTGCCGATGCGTACCTGGGCGACATCGCTGACGCGTATCGGATTGCCAGCGGGGCTGGCGATGACGATATTGCCGACATCTTGCAGGTTTTTAATGCTGCCTTCGGCGCGCACCAGCAGGGCTTCGTCGCCATCACTGACACGTCCCGCACCATCGTTGCGATTGTTGAATTGCACCGCTTGTTGCAGCATTGCAAAGGAAATGCCGTGCGAGGCGAGGGCATTGTGATCGGGTACGATTTCAAAGCTGCGCGCAAAACCACCCAAGGAATTGACATCCGCCACACCGGGCAGGGTACGCAGTGCCGGGCGTATCACCCAATCCAGAATGGTGCGGCGTTCTTCGAGCGAAACATTGTCACCTTCCACGGTGAACATGAACATCTCACCCAGCGGCGTGGTAATGGGCGCGAGTCCGCCGGATGCAGAGGTTGGCAAGTCGCGTTGTGCGTTGTTCAGACGTTCGGCAACCTGTTGGCGCGCCCAGTAAATGTCCGTGCCATCCTGAAAATCTATGGTGATGTCGGCAATCGCATATTTTGAGGTTGAGCGCATCACGCGCTGATTGGGGATGCCGAGCATTTCCAGCTCGATTGGCGTGACGATGCGTGCTTCGACTTCTTCCGGGGTCATGCCCGGCGCTTTCATGATGAGTTTGACTTGTGTCGAGGAAACATCGGGAAAAGCGTCAATCGGTAAATCACGAAACGAAGCAACGCCTGCGCCTATCAGCAATAAGGTCAAGGCAACAACCAACAGGCGTTGTGTCAGGGAAAATTCAACCAGCCTGGAAAACATTATTCGCCCCCGCCTATGCCCAACATGCTGGCTTTGAGGGCAGAAACGCCGCTGACGGCAATTTTTTCATCTCCTTTGAAAGTGCCGCTGACGAGACTGCTTTGTACACCTTGGTTGATTATGCTAATGGGTAACGAATGGAAGCCATTGACGGTTTTGGTAAACACAACGACTTTGTCAGCCAGATGAGAAATTGCGCTGTTAGGTATTTCCCGTTGTGTACCCTGTTGTGTACCCTTATTTGTCCCCGTTGTGACGCTGACTTCAACGAATTGACCGGGGCGCAAGTTTTCTGCGCCCCGTTGAACCATGCCGCGTAACAGGATGGTTTGATTCGTACCCGATAAGCTCCGGCCAATAGCCGTAATCTTGCCGCTTGCGCCATAAGTGGGGATGGAAATAGATGCCCCTATGGCAAGGCGACTCGCGTAAGCAAGCGGAGCCTGAATTTCCAGGGCAAGGGGAGTGAGTTTCCCTATCTTGAAAACTGGCACGGCAGCTTCAAGACGTTGACCTGCACTTGCTGATTTTTCCAGTATTACACCGTCAATAGGTGATGTCAGGGTAAGCAAGCTGCTTAGATTGTTGCCGGATTGTAGTTTGCGCATCGCACCATCGGACATCCCGGAAAGGCGCAGCATTTGTTGCCGCTCTGATAATGCGGCCTGAGCTTCAAGTGCTGAACCTCTGCTGGCACGATAACGACTCTCGGAAATGATGCCGTCTTTTAATAGTGCTGCATCACGCGCCAGATTCTCCTTGGCAAGCTGGTGTTGAACCACCGCCTGCAACAAACCGCGTTGTGCTTCAGCTAAAGCAGGGCTTTGCAGGCGAGCAATGGCTTGACCTTTCTTGACGCTGTCACCTACACCGACCAGGGTTCGTTCGATCATTGCCGGAAGAGGTGTGCTGACAATGTATAACTGATTTTCGGGGATCACTATTTGAGCGGGTAAGCCGGGCATTTCTCCGGTTCGTGCGGCTGGCAGAGAGATCGTTGTAATACCAAGAGCATCAATCTGCTTGGCGTTGACTAATATGTCTTCGTTGGCGTAGCTGGGAGAGGTGGCTGACAGAATGACAAGGCCAAATAATAGCGATACTTTTTTCATGTAAGATTCCGTGCAAGGTTTGTGGCGCATTCTACTAGTTGCAGAATGAAATTTCAGCCTGTCAGGCTATTGAATCAATCAATGGTTCA
>JAVHSF010000084.1:0-1566 GCA_036172035.1 Gallionella sp.
CCGACATAACCATCGGCATCTATCCCGCGCACCCTCAGGAAATACTTGCCCGGCACTGGCATGGCAATATCCAGCTTCGCTTCGGCCAGTCTACGCGGCGGCTCGATGCCGGCGAAATCCTGACTGGCGGAGAGTTGATACTCGAATGTCCTGCCAGTTTCGCCATGCCAGCTGACAACCAGTCTGTCCTTGCTGAACATCGCGGCGGGGGCGGGTGCGTAGGACGGCAACACACGCAGTTTCCGTATTTCACTCCACGGCCCCTGCTCGGTGCCACTCATGCTGGCTACACGCCAGTAATATTCGCCTATCTGCAAGTTTTGCCCGGACGTGAAACTAAAACCGCTTGCCTTGACATTATCCTGCTTCAGCGCCACATCCTTGAATTCGCGGTCGCGCGCGAGCTGGAAGCGATAGCCTTGCGCCTCTTCCACCGCCGTCCAGTTGAATGGCGGTGCGACACCGTGCAATAACTCGATGTCGTCCCTCTCCCTCAGCAGCGGTGCGACCGGATGCGCCTTCACCACGAACTGGGTGCGCGCTTCCAGTCCTTGCAAGCCATGTGAGTCTATCGCCCGCACCCGCAGCCAGTATGTCCCATTCGGCAAGTCGGCGATGCGCAACTGTGTACCCTTGTAGGTTTGCTGGGAAATGATGCTGGCGAATTCCGCTTCGCGCGCAACTTCTGCGCGGAAAGCCTGCGCGCCTTGCATTTCTTTCAGATTAACGCGCACCAGAATATTTTCAAACTGCTCCGGCAAATTCAGTACCACCGGCGCAGCCAGCAAGGGAATCACTGCAGCGGGCTTTACCCCGTCCGCAACCGAACCCTGTCCACCCGACAAAGCCACGGCTTGCCCTCCCGCATCGAAACCCACCTTGCCGTGTTCAATTTCAGCCAGTGTGTTATCGCCATCCTGAGCCATACGGAAATGCGTGCCGCGCACGCCTATGGTGCCGTGCATACCCTGTATTAACAACGGCGAACGGTCTGCCGGAAAGGCGTTCTTGACCGCATCAATACGACCGGATACCAGCTTAAAAACCGTGTTGAAAAAATCGCCCTTCTTTTTGCGGGTGATTACCTTCGCCTCGATATGGGTGTTCTCCAACACGTTCAACGTAGAACCGTCCGGCAATCTCATGCGCGCAGCGCCGCCAGCCGAGGTGTCGAGCACCGCATTGCTGGACACCGCATCGCCAACTTTGGCAGGATTTCCATTCAGCTTCACCCCCCCCGTGAGCGTCTCAATATGCGCCTCGGCCTGGGAATTCCTTAGCCAGGCAAACGGAATATGCAGCACTTCGCCTGGATACAGCAGATGCGCATTCGGCAGATCGTTATATTTCGCCACCTTGTCCCAACCGATATGGCTTTCCAGCACATCTCGCGTCAACTTGCTGAGGTTATCTCCCATCTGGACGTGATAGGCATAGTCAGCCGCAGAGGGCGTTCCCACCGCATAGCTCGTCGAATTCAACACACTCAACCCGAACAGCATCACGCCCAAGGTAAATTTCAAAACGATTTTTTGCATCATGCCCCCTTAGTCAGCCAATAAATTA
>JAVHSF010000085.1:0-7343 GCA_036172035.1 Gallionella sp.
GGGGTGTTTATATGTTGGCAATTATCGGTGGGCGCGGTCTTACGCAGTTGGCTGATCTTAAAATCACGCATCGGCAGGTGATGCGTACGCCCTACGGCGAGCCTTCGTGTGCTTTTCTGTTTGGTACGCTCAACCAGCATGAGGTCATTTTTCTGGCGCGTCACGGCTATGGCTATACCATTCCGCCGCATCTGGTGAATTACCGCGCCAATCTATGGGCGTTGCGCGAGCAGGGCGTGATGGATGTCGTTTCCGTCGCGACCGTCGGCGGCATACGCGCAGACCTCGCGCCGGGTACGCTGGTGCTGCCCGATCAGATCATGGATTACACGCACGGGCGCGATAGCACTTATTTCGACAGCCGCAACATCAGCTACAGCAATATAGATTTCAGTCAGCCTTACTCGCGATCCATGCGGTCACGCATTTTGCGCAGTGCGGCGCTGGTGGGGCAGCCTTGTCTGGACGGCGGTGTGTATGCGGCGACGCAAGGACCCCGGCTGGACAGTATTGCCGAGATCAATCGTTATGCCAAGGACGGCGCTGACATGGTAGGCATGACCGGTATGCCGGAAACCTCACTGGCGATGGAGCTGGACATGAACTATGCCACCATTGCCGTGGTAGCAAATTACGCGGCGGGGCGGGGCGATAGTCTGCATGGCATCAATATGGAAGCGTTGAACAAGACCGCCGGGAACGCCATGGTGCGGGTGCGCGCCATTCTCGAATGTGTGGTTACTTGCGATGACAATTAGGACGGTTCTGCGCATGGGCGATGCGCGCCTGCTGAAAACTTCAGCACCTGTCGGCCATTATCCATCCGACAAGGGACGCAGCGACGAGTTGCGCGGCTTGCTGCAAGACTTGCGCGATACCATGCGAGCCACCGGCGGGATCGGCATCGCCGCGCCGCAAATTGGCGTGGGCTTGCGGCTGGTGATTTTCGGCGTGCCACAAATCGGCCAGCAGGAAGAACCCAGGCAAACCGATACGGCAGACTCGAAAAGTGCTAATCCCCGTTACCCGGATGCCGATGCGGTACCTGAAACTGTACTCATCAATCCTATCATCACGCCCCTGAGTGACAAGCGGGAAGAGGGTTGGGAAGGCTGTCTGAGTCTGCCGGGTTTGCGCGGTCTGGTGCCGCGTTTTATGCATATCCGTTATCAGGGCTATGACGAATACGGCGCACTGATAGACCGCACCGTCAGCGGTTTTCATGCGCGCGTGGTGCAACACGAGTGCGATCATCTGGACGGCATTCTGTATCCGATGCGCATCCGCGACATGACGCGCTTCGGCTATGCCGCCGAGCTGTTTCCCGACAAGGCTTTCCCGGACGAATGATGCAGCGCCGTCTTTCCAAACCGATGCGGCACTTGCTGGGTGTCCTGTTTGCGGGTATCGCTATCTTCACGATAGGTACGTTGGGCTATCATCTTCTGGGCGGGCCGCAGTATTCCTGGCTGGACTGTTTTTACATGACTTTTATCACCGTTTCCACCATCGGTTATACCGAAGCGGTAGATGTGACGCATTATGAATATGGCAGGCTGTTCACCATTTTTATAGGTATGTCGGGCATCGGGGTGATGGGCTATGCGATTACGACAGCGACCGCGTTTATATTGGAAGGTCAATTCAACCAAGTCAGGCGGAGAAATAAAATGGAGAAAAAGATCGCACGGCTGCAAGGTCACTACATCGTTTGCGGGATGGGGTTGGTGGGCAGCAACGTCGTGCATGGCCTGGCACTGACCGGGCAGAATTTCGTGGTGGTGGAGGTCGAGAACCAGCACCTGAAAAACTATGTGGAAGACAATCCGGCGGCACTTTATGTGAACGGTGACGCGACAGATGATGATGTGCTGCTGGCGGCGGGTATCAAATATGCCAAGGGATTGTTTGCGGTCGCCCACGAAGACAACCAGAATCTGGTTATCTGCCTGACCGCCAAACAGATTAACCCCGCTGTGCGCGTGATCGCGCGCTGTCATCAGTTGAAAAACTTTGCCAAGCTCAGAAGTGCCGGCGCGGACGAAATCGTATCGCCCGATTATTCCGGTGGGCGGCGCTTGCTTTCGGCGATGGTGCGCCCCCATGCCGCCGGGTTCGTGGACGACGTGATGAAAGGCGAGGGCGATTTGCGCATGGAAGAATTCTTCGTGCCACAGGATTTGCACGGCAAGCCCTTGAGCGTGCTGTATAAATCGAATCGGGACAGTGTCATCGTGGCGCTGAAACGGCCTGACGGCATGGTTTTTAACCCCGCGCCGGAACACTTGCTGGAAAAGGATGACGTGCTGATCGCGATGGTCACGGTGACGGGACGCTCGCGGATAGCGGGGTTAGTGACCAAATAAGTTGGCTATGTTTTCACGGGATGCGTCATCTCGGCTGGACGCACCCAGCGGTCGAAGTCCGCTGCCGTGATATACCCCAGCGCCGCCTGCTTTAGCGTGCTGCCGTCGTGGTGGGCGAGTTTGGCGATCTCGGCGGCGCGGTCATAGCCGATGTGCGGCGTTAGCGCGGTCACCAGCATCAGCGAGCGTTCCAGCAATTCGGCAATGCGCGCCGGATTGGCACCTATCCCGCGCACGCAATGTTCCTCAAAGCTCGCCATGCCGTCGGCAAGGAGTCTGGTGCTTTGTATAAAATTGTTTATAATCAAAGGCTTGAATACATTAAGCTCAAAATTTCCCGAAGCTCCGCCCAGGGTGATGGCAACGTCGTTGCCGAACACCTGGCAGCACAGCATGGTCAGTGCCTCGCATTGGGTGGGATTTACCTTGCCCGGCATGATGGAACTGCCCGGCTCATTTTCCGGGATGCGTATCTCGCCCAGACCGGAACGCGGACCGGAAGCCAGCCAGCGCACGTCGTTGGCGATTTTCATCAGCGCGACAGCCAGTGTCTTGAGCGCGCCGTGTGCTGCGACCAGTTCATCGTTGGCGGCCAGTGCCGCGAATTTATTTTCCGCGCTGCTGAAGGGCAGCTTGCCGTCGCGCGCCAGTTCGGCGGCGACGCGTGCGCCAAAATCGGCGTGGGTGTTCAGCCCTGTGCCGACGGCAGTGCCGCCCACCGCCAGTCGGTACAGTGGCGGCAGCACGGCGCGAATGGTCTCTTCTGCGTGGCGCAGTTGCGCGGCGTAGCCGGAGAATTCCTGCCCCAGCGTCAATGGCGTGGCATCCTGCAAATGGGTGCGACCGACCTTGATGATGTCCGCAAATGCAACGGATTTTTGTTCCAGCGAGGCGCGCAATATCGCCAGTGACGGGAGCAGGTTTTGTGTGAATGCGGTGACGGCGGCAACGTGCATCGCGGTAGGGAAGATGTCGTTGGAGGACTGGCCGAGGTTGACCTCGTCGTTGGGATGTATCCTGCGCGCCATGCCGCGCTCGCCGCCCAGCAGTTCCGAGGCGCGGTTGGCGAGTACTTCGTTCATGTTCATGTTGCTTTGCGTACCCGATCCGGTCTGCCAGACCGATAACGGAAACTCCATATCATGCAGACCAGCCAGCACTTCATCCGCAGCCTGCATGATGGCGCTCGCCTTGCCGCCATCCAGTAATCCCAGCTCGCAGTTGACCCGCGCGCAGGCGCGTTTGACCAGTGCCAGCGCCCTGATGATTTCTGTCGGCATGGGTTCGCGGGAGATGTGAAAATGTTCGAGTGAACGCTGCGTCTGCGCGCCCCACAGACGCTCGGCGGGTACTGCGATAGCACCGAATGAATCGCTTTCTGTCCGGGTGAGCATGGTGTCTTTCCTCTATGAAATGGCTCGTGCCAACAGAAACGCGGCAGCGGCAGCGGCACTGCCGGTCAGCAGGGTATGCAGGGCGCTGCGCGATGGGGGCGCGCCAGTGTAGCAGCCTTTGATATAGCCGAACACCACCAGCGCGACCAGGGTGATGGCGACAGACCAGGGCAGTGCCTGAGCCACGCCGGAGGCCAGAAAATAGGGCGCAATCGGAATCAGCCCGCCCACGATATAGGCACCGGCGATAGTTGTGGCGCTTTTGATGGCGCGCCCCGCTTGCGGTCGTTCCAGACCGAGTTCAAAGCGCATCATGAAACTCACCCAGGCTTTTCGGTCGGCGCGCAACGCGGCAACGACCGGCGCACATTGTTCTGCCGATACGCCGTAACTCTCGAACACGCCGACAATTTCGGCGGCTTCCTGCTCCGGTATGGTCTCTACTTCCTGCTGTTCGCGTTGCCATTCATGGACATAGTGTTCGGCATCGCCGCGTGCCGCGAGGTAGCCGCCCAGCCCCATGGCGATTGAACCGGCGACAATTTCCGCGAGACCTGCCGTGGTGATGAGATGGCTGGAGGTGACCGCGCCGGAAAGTCCCGCCGCCAGGGCGAACGGTACGGTCAACCCGTCCGCCATGCCGATGACCATGTCGCGCACCGTTTGCGAGGAACGGAAATGCCGTTCCTCGTGTTGTGGCATGGCATGTTTGGGGCGGGACACGGGTTTATCTGGCTACCAGTTCGCGCAGCACGTAGGGCAGGATGCCGCCGTGGCGGTAGTAGTCCACTTCGATAGGCGTGTCTATGCGCAACAGCAGCGGAACTTGTTGCGTGCTGCCGTCGGCGCGCGTGACGGTGAGTGTCACGTCCTGTTGCGGCTGCAAATCGTTGTTGATGCCGTTCAAGTCGAAACGCTCGTCGCCTTTCAGGTTCAGTCCGGCGGCGCTGGTGTCGTCCTTGAACTGCAAGGGCAACACGCCCATGCCGATCAGATTGCTGCGGTGGATGCGTTCGTAGGATTTGGCGATGACGGCTTTTACCCCCAGCAACTGCGTGCCTTTGGCCGCCCAGTCGCGGCTCGAACCCGTGCCGTATTCTTCTCCGGCAAAGATCACCGTCGGCGTACCCGCCGCGATGTGCTTCATCGCCGCGCTATAGATGTCGGTTTGCTCGCCGTTGTACAGCGTGTAGCCGCCTTCGGTGCGGTTGCCTTCCGCGTCGGCGGGCAGCATCAGATTCTTGACGCGCACGTTGGCGAACGTGCCGCGCATCATCACCTCATGGTTGCCGCGTCGCGAACCGTAGCTGTTGAAATCCTTGACGGCTACGCCCTTGCCTTGCAGATACTGGCCTGCCGGGCTGGTGCGGCTGAAGCTGCCCGCCGGGCTGATGTGGTCGGTAGTCACGGAATCGCCGAAGATCGCCAGCGCGCGCGCGTTACGGATTTCCTTGATGTCGCCGGTGGTCATGCTGAACTGGTCGAAGAACGGCGGGCAGGCGATGTAGGTCGAATCGTCCCAGCGGAACTGTTCGCCGCTCGGCGCTTCGATGGCGTTCCACAACGGCAGGTCGCGGGTCAGGTCGGCATATAGCGCGCGGTATAAACCCGGGTCGGTGGCGAAATGGCTGACCTCCTGGATTTCCGCGCTGGACGGCCAGATGTCGCGCAAAAATACGGGCTGACCGTCTTTGCCCACGCCCAGCGGCTCGGTGTCCAGATTGATGTTCATTTTGCCGGCGATGGCGTAGGCCACCACCAGCGGCGGGCTGGCGAGGAAATTAGCCTTGATGTTGCCGTGGATGCGCGCCTCGAAATTGCGGTTGCCGGACAGCACCGCCGCCGCGATCAGGTTGTTTTTGACGAGGGTTTCCTCGATCTGTGCGTCCAGCGGGCCGGAATTGCCGATACAGGTGGTGCAGCCGTAGGCGGCAACGGAAAAGCCCAGTTGCGCCAGCGGTTCGAGCAGTCCGGCAGCGGTCAGATAGCCTGTGACGACGCGCGAGCCGGGTGCCAGCGTGGTCTTGATGTGCGGTTTGACGGTCAACCCCCGCGCGACGGCTTTCTTCGCCAGCAGCCCCGCCGCCAGCAACACACCCGGGTTGGAGGTGTTGGTGCAGGAAGTGATCGCCGCGATCAGCACGTCGCCATGGCCGATCTCCACCGGGGGCAGCATCTCGTCCTGCGTCTCGCAGCGCACCGCCGGGGTGGGGTGATCTCCGGCCATCTCCATCTCACTGCGATGTTTCGCGTTTTCCTGTCCGCCGCCACCCGAGATCGGGACACATACTGTGTTGCTGCGGTCGGGCAGGCCGGTGGTGTAACGCTGGCCAAGTTCTGCGGCCGGTTTGTTGAAACCGTTTTCGGCGATGGGTTTGGAAAACAGGGTGTTGAAGGTCTCGCGCATGGCGGATAGCGCGATGCGGTCTTGCGGGCGCTTCGGCCCGGCAAGCGATGGTTCGATGCTCGCCAGATCGAGTTCCACCACGCTGCTGTAATCAATCTGTCCATCCTGCGGGATGCCGAACAAGCCCTGTGCCTTGAAGTAGGACGCGAAGGCATCCACTTCCTGGTCTGTGCGTCCGGTGTTGCGCATGAAGCTGACAGTGGTTTCGTCCACCGGGAAGAAGCCCATGGTCGCGCCGTATTCCGGTGCCATGTTGGCCAGCGTGGCGCGGTCGGGTACGGTCAGCGCCGCCGCCCCCGCGCCGAAGAATTCGACGAATTTGCCGACCACTTTGTGGCGACGCAGTAATTCCGTGACGGTCAGCACCAGGTCGGTGGCGGTCAGACCTTCGCGCAGTTTGCCCTTGAGATGCACGCCGACCACATCGGGTGTCAGGAAATACACCGGCTGTCCCAGCATCCCGGCTTCCGCCTCGATGCCGCCCACGCCCCAGCCGACCACGCCGATGCCGTTGATCATGGTGGTGTGGGAATCGGTGCCGACCAGGGTATCGGGATAGTACACCCCGTCCTTGTGCTGCACGCCGCGCGCCAGATATTCCAGATTCACCTGGTGGACGATGCCCACGCCGGGAGGAACGACCTTAAACGATTCAAAGGCTTGCATTCCCCACTTCATAAACTTGTAACGCTCGTTGTTGCGCTCGAATTCCATTGCCATGTTCAGCGCGAGCGCGTCCGGGCGGTTGTAGTAATCAATCTGCACCGAGTGGTCCACGACCAGATTGACCGGCACTAAAGGCTCGATAACCCTGGGGTCGCAGCCCTGTGCGGCGGCAGCATCGCGCATCGCCGCCAGGTCGGCCAGCAGCGGCACGCCGGTGAAATCCTGCAACACGATACGCGCCACGACGAACGGAATCTCTTCCGTGCGCGGCGCATTCGGTTGCCAGTTGGCCAGTTGGCGGACGTGCGTCTCGGTGATTTTCTTGTCGTCGTAATTGCGCAACACCGCTTCCAGCACGACGCGGATGGACACCGGCAGACGTGAAATCCTGCCGATCCCAGCCGCTTCCAGCGCGGGCAGGGAATACAGCGTGCCTTGCTTGTCGCCGGACAGATTGAAGGAAGAACGGGTGTTGAACAGATTGTGCGACATGGCAAAGACTCCGAATAC
>JAVHSF010000086.1:0-1563 GCA_036172035.1 Gallionella sp.
AGGGAGTCCGCATCGGTTTGGGCAGGATGCAAACATACCGTTTATCGCGTCATTTTATTGTGCAGAACAGCGGGTAAAAGCCGCGCCTGTTCACCTTTTACCTTGGACAAGTACGATTTAATCTGACAAAAAATGAAAATAAATGCAAAATCGCCCTAAATTTTTCCAGCATTTTTCCGATATAGTAAACAGCGAGTGTATTTTTTGTATTTCAGATTGAGAGGATTACCGTGAAAATTGATAAACCCGGCAAAACGCTACCCAGCAGCATGATAGGCGAAGCGACTAATCGCGCCACTTCCGGCAGGTCGCAGCCTGTTCCGCAACAGTCCGGAACCCGTGTTTCGCTGGGTTCGACCGCGACACAGCTCAACAAAATGGAGGCCAGCATGGCCAGCTCGCCAGTGGTAGATGCCGGCAAGGTAGCCGAAATCAAGCAAGCCATCAGCGACGGGCGCTTCCAGGTCAATTCCGCTGTGGTGGCAGATGGACTGATCGCAACCGTGCGCGACCTGATCAGCGGCAGCAAGGCATAGTGGCTCAACTCGCACAAGCAGAATTACTCGCCGCATTAAGCAACGAGCTTGGCGCGGTACGCACTTTTGTCGAACTCTTGCAACAAGAGCAAAGGCTACTGACGGAAAACCAGACCGACGAGTTACTCATCCTCGCCGAACAGAAGTCATTTCAGGCTATCAGCCTCAACCAGATTGCCGAGGTACGCCGCCGCCTGCTGAGAAATAACCTTCCCGATCCGACCAGCGATACCATTCAGGCATGGCTGACAACTCACAGCACAGCAGGCTTGGCACTCTGGCAACAAATTCGCGCACTGGCAGAACAGTCGCAACAAATCAACAAGGTTAACGGCGAATTGATCCAGATGAAACTGCGCCACAACCAGCAATCCCTCGCCGCACTCAGCCAAGCGGTTCATAAAGCGGATTTGTACGGCCCGGACGGGCAACACAGCTTTAAGCCAGGCAGTGGCCGATCATTAGGTTCGGTCTAGCAGACGGAAAGCTTGTGGGGATCGCTGAAGGCAGGAAGGTTGTACGGCATGCGCTTTGCGACGAGGCGGCAAGCGATGGACGGGGTGATTGACTGGCTGATGTATTACACCCACAGCCGACATCACTCAACACCGGGCTACATCAGCCCGATGCAGTTCGAGCAAAACTGGTTTGTGGCACAGTTGAAGGGTGCCGCATAATGAATGTGTTAAGAGATACGAAATGCGGGGACAAGGTCAATTCCGTGAAAATATCCAGCTTGTGCATGCTCAAATATGTCGCCAACTGAAACAATCTCTTTTCCTGCAAGCAGATACCGCATTAACTCAGCCAGTTTACACAGACTTATCCACAGAATTTGTGGACAACGTATTAAAGACTATCCCGTCACACCGACTGATGATGCACCAACCGCTGCCGCCATCACGCTGATACTCACATCACCCAGCGTCACCACAGCCCCGGAGCGTATCTTGGCCGTCTTGCGCAGCTCCAGATGACCATCAACAGAGACAACGCCCTCAGCCACCCTCACCTTGCCTGCACCGCC